>JAFMES010000065.1 GCA_017856605.1 Chitinophagaceae bacterium | reverse complement strand
ATCTGTCAATTGGAAAGAACTTATCCATGCCAGGAGTTCCCGTCATCACCAGTGTCGCTTTCTTTGCCAATAGCATATTGGAGCGACCGGCAAATGAGTTGGCTTCATGCAGATACGTGGGAATGCCTTGTTGCTGTGCATAACGCAAAACGGGAAAACTTGAATAGCCTCCTACCCCAAATGCAGCATCGGGACGAAATCTTTTGAAGATGCGTCGTACCTGCAGGAAGCTATTGATCAACTTAAACGGTAAGTTCCAATTCTTCCAGAGATCGCTTCGATTGAATCCCGCAATATCCAACCCTTCAATTTGATAGCCGGCTTGCGGAACTTTCTCCATTTCCATCTTCCCCTTCGCACCCACAAACAATACATCCAATGAAGGAAGGATCGAACGCAGTGCATTGGCCACTGCAATCGCAGGGAAAATGTGTCCCCCTGTTCCTCCACCTGCTATGATGATCCTATTCAACTTCATGCCTGATCTGGATTTGGAGTGGACAATGGTTCTGCTTTGCCTTCTAGTATTTCAACATTGCGCGCAACACTTAATATGATGCCGATGGCCACGCACGTAAATAAGAATGAACTTCCTCCCATACTGACCAAAGGCAAAGTGACTCCCGTAACAGGGAAGAGGCTGACATTGACCGCCATATTGGCCAAGGCCTGAATAACAAGCGTAAAACTCAATGCCAGTGCCAGAAATGCACCAAAGGCATAGGGACATTTTTTTACGATGCGTATACACCGATATAAGAAAAGCAGATAAATCAATAAGATAATTCCTGCACCAACTAATCCATATTCTTCAATGATGATGGAATAAATGAAATCAGAATAAGGATGCGGAAGAAAGTTTCGTGATTGGCTGTTGCCCGGACCCAATCCAAACCAGCTTCCTTTAGCAATGGCAATTTTTGACTGCTGAACTTGATACGATACTTCTTCTTTATCTGCATACATAAATCCCTGTACACGCTTGATCCAGGTCTCAACCCTTCCTTTCGTCAACAATTCAGGAAGCGGATCGGATTTCCCTTCCGCCTTATTATAAAACATCATTGCCATGCCCACCAGCATTGAAATTGGAATTGCTGCAATGAGCACCACTGCACCAAGGTGCTTTAAACTCGCTCGTCCTATAAAAAGAAGAATGAGACTGGTAGCTCCCGTCAGCAATGCGGTAGAAAGATTTGCTGGGGCAATCAGCGCACAAATAACGACAACAGGAAGAATGACCGGTAAAAATCCTGTTTTCAAGTCCTTGATTGTTTCTTGTCGTTTACTTATTTGTCGACTTAAATACATGAACAACGCAAGCTTTGCAAGATCAGAAGTCTGAAAAGTCAAATTGATGATTGGCAACTTGATCCATCGATTCGCATCATTCAAATTGGTACCGAACAAGAGCGTATAAATCAGCAATGGGATCGAAATCGCAAACAGAACCAGCGAGATCTTAGAATACATGGTGTAATTAACCAAATGCAGGAAATAGATAAGGGCTACACCAACCGTAATAAATGCGATTTGCTTGAATAAATACGATTCGGTACTGCGCGAAAGTTTATATGCCAACGTTCCCGTGCTGCTGTACACAGCGAGCAAACTCATCATGGTCAGTAAAACCACCAACGTCCAGATAACCTTATCGCCTCTGGTCCTGCTGGAAAGTTCTCCCAGTGAATATTTTCTGATATCGCTTCCGGTCGTTTGCATGGTTATAATTCTCTCACCGCTTTTTTAAATTGATCACCACGATCTTCATAGTTTTTAAACAGATCGAAACTTGCACAAGCTGGACTCAGCAATACAACGTCCCCTTTGGCAGAAACGCTGTATGCTTTTTGAACTGCTTCTTCCGCACTGGATGCGTCCATCATAATTGGAACAAGATGTTCAAAAGCGTCATGAATTTTTTTATTATCCACACCGAGACAAATGATGGCTTTCACTTTTTCCTGAACCATATCGCTGATCAACGCATAATCGTTTCCTTTATCTACGCCACCAAGTATAAGTGTAACGGGCTTTTCCATACTTTCCAATGCAAACCACGTACTGTTAACATTGGTAGCTTTCGAATCATTGATGAATTCAATTCCACGAATAGTGGCTACTTTTTCCATGCGGTGTTCCAGGCTCTCAAAAGAAGCGACTGCTTCTCTTATTTTTTCCTTGCGGATACCCACAAGGGAGCCTGCAACCGCTGCGGCCATGGTATTGTACTGGTTGTGTTTGCCTTTGAGGGCAAAATCAAAAATGCTCATTGACAGCGTCTCTCCGTGCTTGACGTGCATCTGCTTGTCCTTGATAAAGGCGCCTTTTGGCAGTTCTCTTCGCATACTGATGGGCATTGGTTTTGAATGGAATGGGTATTGGTTGAGGTACTCGATTGTAACGGGATCATCTGCGTTGTAGATGAAGAAATCGAGTTCGGTCTGATTTTTTACGATATTGAACTTTGCTGCAGCATACTTGCTTAGATCGTATGCATAGCGATCTAGATGATCTTCAGTGATGTTGGTGAGTACGGCAATATCAGGACGGAATGAAACGATATCATCCAATTGGAAGCTGCTGATCTCTGCAACGTAAAGACGCTTGGGCTCAGTGGCTATCTGACGCGCAATGGATTTGCCTATATTTCCCACCAATGCACAATCCATGCCGCCTTTCACGCAGATATGATGGATCAAGGCAGTAGTAGTAGTTTTTCCGTTGCTTCCTGTGATTCCAATAATGCGACTATCCCCTTTGTGTCGATATGCCAACTCCATCTCACTGATCACAGGTATACCTTTTTCTCGAATGGCTTTGACAACTGGAGATTTATCCGGGATACCAGGACTCTTCATGACCTCATCGGCCTGAAGGATGCGATCCAAATCATGCTTCTCAGATTCAAATGGAATTCCGAGTTGAACCAACTCCTGATGATAATTGGGCCGAATTACGCCGGCATCACTGAGGAAGACATCATAGCCCTCTTTGTGACAAAGCAACGCAGTGCCTACCCCGCTTTCGCCTCCACCCAATATGACCATTTTTTTCTTCAACCGGTTATCGAATTTTAAGTGATAAGACAGCAAATACCACAAACAATAAGGTCACAATCCAAAAACGCACCGCTATCTTACTTTCATGATATCCCTTCTTTTGATAGTGATGATGCAATGGACTCATCAGGAACACTCTTCTTCCTTCACCGTACTTTTTCTTTGTATACTTGAAGTAGCCGACTTGAATCATGACACTCAGGTTTTCAACAAGAAATACTGCACAGAAAATCGGTATCAATAATTCTTTACGGACGATGATGGCCAGTGCAGCGATGATGCCCCCTAATGCCAAACTGCCGGTATCCCCCATGAAGACTTGAGCTGGATATGTATTGTACCAGAGGAATCCAATGCATGCGCCTATCAGTGCGGCAATGAAGATGGATACCTCACCCAAATTGGGGATGTACATGATATTGAGATAATCTGCCAAAATGAGATTACCACTTGCATAAGCAAAGAGTGCCAAACAGGCACCAATGATCGCAGAGACTCCCGTTGCGAGTCCATCCAAGCCATCGGTGATGTTGGCTCCATTGGAAACGGCAGTTACAATAAAAATGATGGCCAACATGTAAACTATCCAACCATATTCGCGCAGTGAAGAAGGCAACAACTTGGAATAATTGAATTCATGATTTTTAATGAACGGTATGGTTGTTACCGGTTCATTGGCTTTTACGAAATAGCGAACTCCCCCTTGGTATTTAATTTCGCTTGCGCCTTCGGGCTTCACCGATCCTTTGTATTCACGCATCACTTTTACATTCTCATTAAATAGTAAAGTGGTACTGATGATGATGCCCAATCCCACTTGTCCTAATACCTTAAACCAACCCGCTAAACCATCATCGTTGCCTTTTTTATAGGTAGTCCCTTTTTGCTGAGCGATGCGTTTAGCTCTTAGCTTGAGGTAGTCGTCTACAAAACCAACCAACCCTAACCAGACGGTACTGAGCAAGAGCAATTTGATGTATACCTTATCCAGGTTGGCAAATAATAAAGTAGGAATCAAGATTCCGAGCAGGATAATGAAACCTCCCATCGTTGGCGTTCCTTTCTTCTGTTCCTCACCTTGCAATCCAAGTTCTCGAACGCTTTCACCAACCTGCATGCGTTTCAAAAGAAGAATGATTCGTTTTCCATATACCAATGTGATGAACAGCGATAGCAATACTGCCAACATAGCGCGGAAGGTTATGAACTGAAAAAGTCCTTCTCCCGGAATATTGTATCCCTCTTGCCTCAACCATTCAAAAAAGTGGTATACCATATTATTTATCCATTTCTTTGAAAGCGTTCAATAATGATTGGCGATCGTCAAACGGCAAGCGTTGACCATTCACCAATTGATATTTTTCATGCCCTTTTCCTGCAAGCAGGATGATATCATCTTGTCGAGCCAACATCACTGCAGTTCGAATAGCCTCTCCCCGCTCCGGGACGTCCAGTACTTTTTTTGATAAGACTGGATCAAGAGCGGCATGCATTTCTTTAATGATTTGGTCGGGAGATTCAGTTCGTGGATTATCAGAGGTGAAGATGGCTTTGTGACTGTATTCTGCGGCAATGGTCCCCATTTTAGGACGCTTGGTCCGATCCCGATCACCACCACATCCTACCACCGTTATGATTTGTTCATGGCCCTTTTGTAATTTTTTAATGGTGGACAATACATTTTGCAATGCATCGGGAGTGTGCGCATAATCAATGATGCCAATTATATTTTCTCTGGAAGAGATGACGTAATCAAACCGACCTTCAGCGCCGGTAAGATTACTCAATTGCTGAAGTACTTCTTGACGGTCCTCACCCAGACAGATGGCTGCAGCAAAGACTGCAAGAAGATTATATGCGTTGAATTCTCCGATGAGTCGGAAATGGACATCCATTTCATTCACTACCATTTGCAGTCCCGTTATGCTATTTTCCAGGATCTTGCCTTTGAAATCGGCCATGGTGCGAAGACTATAATAAAACTTATCGGCTGGAGTATTCTGCAGCACTATGACTCCGTTTTTATCATCGAGATTGGATATCGCAAATGCAGATGATGGGAGACCATCGAAGAAGCGTTTTTTTACACGGAGGTATTCCTCAAATGTTTTATGATAATCGAGGTGATCGTGGGTGATGTTGGTAAAAATGCCTCCTGCAAAATGAAGTCCTGCAATGCGGTGCTGGTGAATGGCATGTGAGCTCACCTCCATGAATGCATGAGTGCAACCAGCATCAACCATTTGCTTGAGCAATCGATTTAACGCAATGGAATCTGGAGTGGTATGCGTTGATTCAAACTCTTGATTCCCGATTCGGTAACTCACTGTAGAAATGAGTCCGCAGGGTGTATCCAGAGATGAATATAATTTATACAACAAGGTGGCGACTGTTGTTTTACCATTGGTTCCAGTAACACCAACCAACTTGATGTGCTTTGAAGGCTCCCCATAAAACGAGTGAGCGATGATACCGGCAGCTTCTGCACTGTTGGATGTGACTACATAATTAACTGCAGGCTGGAGGTCATTTGGAAGGTGTTCGCATACAATTGCAATAGCACCCTGTTGGATGGCCGTAGGAATATGGTCGTGTCCATCCTGTTGAACACCACGAACCGCAATAAAGCAAGATCCCGCTTGTACCAACCGCGAATCGGTTTGTACATCGGTGACAGCAACATCGGTGCGGCCGACGAGGGACTGAATCCTGACCTTATATAATATGTCTTGCAATATTGCCATTCAGTCGATTGGTTGTGTAAGGTTGAGGTAAACGGTTTGTCCTTTTTGTATGGGAAGTCCTGCTTGTATGGATTGCGTAAGCACTTTTCCTTTTCCGTAGGCTATAACTTGGAGCTGAAGTTGTTCCAACAAATCCAATGCATCTTTTAGACCAAAGCCTTTTACATCGGGCATGGTACCGGATGCATTGGTCCAAGCATGCGCTGAAAGTCCCGCTGCCTCCTGCTTCACCGCACTCCATGCGCTGCTTCGACTGGAATCGCTCATGCGAGTATTCATTTTCTTTGCAATCACGGAAAAGTCACGTGTTGAACCTTTCCACTCTACCGGAGTGGTATCTTTCATTTGTCGATGACGGAAGGTGGCATATAGATCAGCATCGACAGTAAATAACTTACTTGCGATTTCTTTGAATACCGGACCAGCAATAAGCGCCCCGTAGTAGCGCAATGCATGCGGTTTGTTTTTTATCACTACGATGCAGGAATACTTCGGATCATGAGCAGGGAAATAACCTGCAAAAGAAGCTTGGTAGATGTGTTCCGTATATCCTTTGTTGCCATTGGCTACCATGGCGGTACCTGTTTTTCCGGCAAACGTGAAGTAGGGCGACTGCAAGCCTTTTGCTGTTCCGTTTGTAACTACCCCTTCCAAACAGGCCTGAAGCTGTTGCAGTGTAGAACGACTGCAGATCGAATCATTCAAACGCGTTGGAGAAAATGACTGAATTACTTTTCCATCCTTCATTACTGCGTTCACCAAATAGGGTCGCATCATTTTGCCGCCATTGGCAATGGCATTGTAAACGGAAAGTGTTTGCAATGGACTGATGGAAAGGTTATATCCAAAACTCATCCAGGGCAGTGCAACATTGCTCCAATTGGGACTGGCAGGACCAGGAATGATGGGTTTAGATTCACCAACCAGATCAATCCCGGTTGGCTTATGCAGATTCAATCGTTGCAGATGGGCAATGAATTTTGTAGGATTATTATAATAGTAGTTAACAGCAAGCTTTGCCATTCCTACGTTGGAACTCAGTTCAAAAGCCTGCTGGTAAGTAACCTGTGTACGATGATGCCGTTCGCTATCCCACACCGTCCGTCCACTGAAATTCCATTTTCCACCTTCGATATTGACTTGGGTGTTGAGGTTGATGTATTGATCCTCCAGTGCCGCCAACATCGTCATCAGTTTGAATGTAGAACCAGGTTCAGATCGTGTGATTGCATAATTGAAATCTTCTTTGTATGAACCGTCGGGTTGTCGACCTAGATTTGCAATGGCCTTGATCTTTCCGGTTTTAACTTCCATTACAATGCACGTACCATTGGTGCACTCGTTCTCCGACATTACCTTGAGCAGCGCTTGTTCAGCGAGATCCTGAATATTGACATCGATAGTAGTAATGATATCTTTCCCATTTTCTGGTTCTATTTCAGAACCTTCCACAGGAACAAATGCCCCGCCAGCGACCCGCCTAACCAACCGCTTTCCGGTAACCCCTTTCAAAAGACTATCGTATGTTTTTTCCAAACCCACATTGGTACTGATCAGCTTACCACCTTCATCCAAGTATTCACGTGATAAACCGATTGTGCGTTTTGCGAGCTCACCAAATGGATTCAATCGTTTTTCTTTCTCGACGAAAATGAAACCGTTCTTATTTTTATTTTTTTGAATGAACGATATATTTCTAAGGGCTTGGTACTGACCAAATCCGATGTTTTTGTACAAAAGATGATACCGGTCGCGCCGATCAAATACATCGAGCAACTCTCGTTTGTAGTACTCAGGTGATTTCTCACCTAGGATATAAGCAAGGTGGTAACTAAGGCTATCGAGGTGCTGCTTGAACCGCTCCCCATTTTTTTCCTGAATGCCTTCCGCGCCAAAATCGAGGTAAATATCAAAGAAGGGAATTGAACTGCTCAACATTCTTCCATCTTCACTGTAGATGGTTCCCCGCTCGGCGTCCATCTCACGGTATTCCAAATGAAGGCTATCACTCAGTGATTTCCAGTAGGTACCTTCAACACGTTGGATGTATAGGGCCTTTGCAAAGATGCAGATGCCAAACACCAGCATGCCGATGTAGATGAGGTACGTCCTCCAGAGAATGTCCTTCTTCGTCTCCACTAGTCCCGTTGGTTTTTCATTTTCTCTCAGCAGCAGAATCCATCAACGCAATAGGAGGTTCCAGGATCTCTTTGATCCCGGAAGCCTCTACCGCTTTTACCACTTCGGATTGTTTGGTCAGGAACATCCATTCGCTCTTGACCATTTTGAATTCATATTGCTGGTTTTTCAATTCTTTGGATGTTTTGTTGATGTCCTTGATCGCTTTTTCGGCATGGTGACCGTTGTAGATGTAGAGGACAGCAAGCACCGACACATAGAGGAAAAATGGCACGTTCCTTACCAGTAACGCTTGGTTGATGAACAGCCATTTTCCCTCTTTCTTTCTTTCGCTCATGTTTGGTTTTTCATGAATTATATACGAACGCCTACCCGAAGGCGGGCACTTCTTGATCTTGGATTTCTTTTCACCTCTTCATCACTGGGCTCAATGGGTTTTTTGTTTACCGGTTGCATTCGATCTACAGCTCGCGTTCCAAACAACGGATCAGTAGACTGCTCGTGTTCTCCGCCCTGCTTGAGAAACTGCTTAACAAGCCTGTCCTCAATGCTGTGAAACGTGATGACCACTAACCGACCGCCTGTATGCAAGAGAGGTACCGATTGATCGAGTAACTCCTTGAGTGCTCCCACTTCATCGTTCACAGCCATGCGCAGTGCTTGAAAGACCTGTGCGTGGTACTTGTGAGGATTCCCTTTTACAATAGGTTCAATGACCGACTTGAGGTCGCTGATCGTACGGATGGATTGATGCTGCGATTGCTCATGAATGAGCGCAGCAAGGGTTCGGGAATTAGTCACCTCACCATACTCCTGAAAAATCCACTGAAGAGATTCTACCGAAGCATGTGCGATCCATTCTGCTGCAGTTTGACCGGAAGTAGTATCCATGCGCATATCCAAGGGAGCATCAAACCGGATAGAAAAACCTCGTGACGGTTCGTCGAATTGGTGACTGCTCACACCCAGATCGGCAAGAATGCCGTCTACGTGTTGGATACCCTCTAAACGCATGAAGCGGGACAGGTGACGGAAATTGTGGGGGATGAATGTCAGACGTGTATCAGCAGTTAGGTTGGCTTGCGCATCCGGATCTTGATCGAATGCAATCAGCCGCCCGTTCTCATTTAGCCTTGACAGTATTTCCTTGGCATGTCCGCCGCCCCCAAACGTGCAATCCACATAGATACCGTTGGGACGGATAGCTAATGCGTCGACCGCTTCATGAAGCAAGACCGGAATGTGATAAGACGATGGCTGTGCTTCAGGCATAACGATCGCTTAATCAGGATTGCTCCTTTTTGGTCATCACTTCAGCAGCAAGATTGCTGAAGGTGTCGGGTGAAAAGTTTTCAAAGAACTGCTGATACTTATTTTTATCCCATATTTCCATTTTGTTGACTGCGGAGACCAAAACGATGTCCTTTTCCAGTCCCGCATGCTCCATCAGACTTTTTGGCAACAACAAGCGACCTGCACTGTCCAAATCAATCTGCATCGCTCCATTCAGGAAGTAACGCCTGAACTCCCTCACCTTCGGGTCGAAATCGTTCAAATTGCTGATGCTCTCATACAAAGGCCTCCAGCTTTGCACAGGGTACATGGAGAGGCATTTTTCAAAACCACGGTTTACCACAAAGACCGGTTCCTCACCTTCCGGAAGCTGCTTTTTTATGCCTGCCGGAAGAAGAAACCTACCTTTGCTGTCGATGGTGGCCTCGTATTCTCCTATAAACCCTATCATTTACAATGCTTTAAGCGAGAAAAACATATTATGACACAAATTAACACAATTTCCCACTTTTATGCCAGTTTTTCCCATTCTAAATTTTTCCACAGCGGAAAGCCGCTACAGGATTGATTTTCAGGCAAAAAAGTTGGATTTGATGTTGATGGACATGAAAATGATGTGAATAACCTGTGGATTAGCAAATACTATGAATGAATCACCCATTATGATGGACTCTAACATGCAGGATTTTTTCTACGATCTTCCT
>JAFMES010000064.1 GCA_017856605.1 Chitinophagaceae bacterium | reverse complement strand
GATAAGGCAACGAATTTTCTTCGTACTATGCATGAAGAACTGGAAATGGATAACCCAGATAGTCGATTGAAAATCATTGAAGAAGAAATTACCCGGACCGGGACATATACGCATCTTCCCCATGAATTGGAACATGGAGCTCGAATGGCTTGGAGAAACAGCAATCGCTGTATTGGGAGACTATATTGGAAATCATTGATCGTTAAAGACCAACGTGGGGTCCAATCAGCCGAAGAAGTTATAACTGCACTTTCCGCACATGTGCAAGAAGCTACCAATAATGGGAAAATTCTTCCCATGATCACCATTTTCCCTCCTGCAACACCCAATGAATCCGCTCCTTTCAGAATTTGGAATAAACACTTGATTCGGTATGCAGATGATCCAGATCAACGTCCATTTAAAAAAATATGTGAGGAACTGGGATGGAAATTTAACAACTCACGATTTGAATTAATGCCACTAGTGATTCAAGCTAGCGATTCAACTCCCATAGTTCATCCGCTGAATCAGGAAGACGTTCTCGAAGTACCCCTTGAACATCCTCAACATGCATGGTTTAAAGAACTTCATGTAAAGTGGCACGCTCTCCCGATGATTTCGGATATGTCATTGGAAATAGGTGGTATTATCTATCCCGCGGCTCCATTCAATGGTTGGTATATGATCACTGAAATAGGTTCAAGAAACCTCGGCGATGAACATCGCTATAATTTACTTCCAATCATTGCTAAAAAAGCGGGACTTCACACTAAGTCAAATCCGTTTTGGAAAGACTATGCATTGGTCATCCTGAATGAAGCCGTATATCATTCATTTGTTCAACAAGGTGTGACCATTGCAGATCATCATGCCGCATCGGATCAATTCATGAAATTCATGCGCAATGAGAAGAAGGAAGGAAGAGCCGTTACGGCAGATTGGGCATGGATTGTTCCACCAATTTCCGGATCGGCCGTCTCTGTATTCCATAAAGAATACGATAATACAATACACACTCCCAATTTTTTTTATAACGCTAATGCTTGGGAAAATAAGGTCGCGAAAAGCAAATGCCCATTTCATAGCGATTCCCTGCGGTGATACAATTACAATGGCCTGGTATTCGATTACATTGAATACTTAGTTATTTTGTAACTTAATTTAAAATTGTATTCAAATGGATCGTTCAAAAGGAACCCAAAAAAATACCCGTGAATACTTTCTTGAGTTTTTAATGCTTTTCGCTGCAGTTACTCTTGGATTTTTTGCAGAGAACCAACGAGAAGCCATCGGCGAAAAAGAGAGAGGAGTACAATATGCTATGCGATTGATCGAAGACCTTGACCTCGATAGTATACGACTGGATGAGGTGATGGATAACTACGATCAAAAAATAAAACAAATCAATACACTCATTCCGCTGATGCAAGGCACAATGCCTGCAGCAGCATTTTATGACTCGCTTTACGCCTTTTACACACTTCCTTCCGCACGGGCAATTGTTTCAGGCGTGAGTTTTGTAGAAAATCTGGCCACGCGCGACGAATTGAAAGCAGGGAATATGCGATTGATTCGCTCGGACAGTATCGTTCGTCGCATTTCCCTGTATACCAGAAGAGAAGCTATTTACATCGGAAATCAAACTCGGTACCGCGACAAGCGAATGCAAATTATTGATCTGGTGGAAGAAATTTATGATATGCCGCAACTGGCCATGGAACGCATGAAGGGGATCAAAGAGCATAAAGTCATTGTAATCAATAAAAACCCTGAAAAAGTTCGCACATTGGTCAACTATATTGTTCACCTCCAAAACATGATCCATAACCTTCAAGCAAATGTGGCTGGAATGCGACTGGAACGCTGGGTACTCAAGAGGCATCTAGAAGAATACATTGCAAATAATAGTTGACTTTATTCTTCAAACTTGGAACCGTATTTATCAATGATTTCGCTATCCAATTTTTTTATTTCATCTTTTAACGAAAGCAGGTGATTGTTGATGTACCGTGTTGTATTGAGCACATTGACAATTAAATTGACTACCTCATTCATTTCTTTATTGCCCTCTACCAAAAAAGGATTAGGATTAGTAGGCTTAGGAAATCGACGCAAACTGAGTTTAGGATCGGTAAATGTGCCTGGAATTTGTTTGTTGTTCATTTCGTGAACAGTTTCTGCATCAGCTACAATTGAAAATTTTTCCCGATACAAGAGAAGATTTTCATCCATGATGTCCTGTAACCGATCGATCATCGCCAATCGATTTTCAATGAGTAATATTTGCTTGATAATTGACTTATCCTCGATCATACGTAATCCTCCAGCATTTTTCAATTGAGCAAATCCACTCGAAGAATGCTCAAACATTTTTCGAATAGATAATCCTTTTAAAAAATAATACATATCAGCTGGCTCTTTGAGGTATCGGCCCGATTTAAACTCATGTACTACGCTATCGGCTAATTTTTGTTTTTCAAGATTGAAATCAATAACTAATTGTGCGTCTGTATAATCACGTTCAAGATCATAATGAACATTCTGTAAAAATTGAATTTCTTTTGCCTTTTCTTCCTGATGCTCCCGAATATTTTCAGCAAAGAAACCCAAGGTAACAGCTGTGAACAACATCAGGAATTCAACTGCGTAGGCTTTCCAATTCTTGATCATGCTACTTAAATTATCGTCTGTAAAATATGCAGATAAGTTAACTATATTTTCAAAGATGAACAGAAAGAACTGGCACTCATTTCATATACCTTGGCTCCAGGTACGCACAATGAAGAAACTGGTTTTGGATCTACCACTACTATTTGTTTACTATCATAAACAGCCATTGAAAGGATATTGGCTGTAATGCCTACCGAATTGGAAGTCCCCATAAATACAACGGTATCAGCATCCATTACCCACTGCTGCGCTTTCGTAATTTCATAGAGTTCCGAATAGTACTCATCAAAAAGAAGTATATGTGGCCGATACGAAGTCTCCAGATCAATCTGGCCCCCTTCTCCTATTTCGAAATACTTGAATAACGAAGGAACGAGGTTCGCTTCATCCACATTTTGGGTAATGACCCGGAAATTATGCTGCGCCAAATAATGATGGGCGGCGTTGGGAATGGCTTGTCTACACGAAACAAACCGATGATAGTACCAAGATAAAAAATGCCCTGGATCAGAATTGAACTTCCGATAGGAGGCCATTTCCATTGGATTTTCCTCCCAAATTCCATTGGGACCGCGAAAAGGTTGAATCCCAGACTCTACCGAAACGCCAGCACCGGTCACAAAAACAGCATTGCCCAAGTCCATAGCCTAAAGTTAAGTATTGTCTCATTCCTGAATTTTGAGTATCTTTTTTCAATCATTTTAGAATGGAAACAACAAAAACCAATAACAAAAAAGCATGGAATGAATATTTCACGGAATTTCTCATGCTGTTCTTAGCGGTCACCTTTGGCTTTTTTGCAGAGAACTACCGCGAGGCAGGATTGGAAAGAGAGAGCATGAAGGAAAACTATATTGCATTGCTGCTTGATCTGGAGCAAGACCGAAAAAGAATAAAGATCATTTTTGATTCCACTACCAAGTACGAATACCGCTTTTTAGAACTCAAATACGTGCTTTTTCAATATCATTCAGGTGAGATTGGATGGGAACAGCTCAAAAATAAATACATGACAATTGGCACCATGCCAAATTATTCCACGCTGTTCATTAATAATATGACTTTCAAAAATATGCAGTCAAGTGGATTGGTTAGCGGGATAAACGACCAGGAATTGAAATCACAACTTTCCTACTACTATGAAGTGATCTTCAAACGACTGGAAGACAATAATCACATTTTTGATAACCTGGGTGTTGAATTCAATAACAAGCACCGTCCCAATACAAACTTATATGAGGCGATCATGAAAAACAGAAACGATAGCTTACTCAATAGTTATCCTCCTGAATTTTCAAATAATGCCAATTACAAAAAATTCATCATGGAACTGCCTGAAACAAAGGCGCGTTTGACCAATGGCTCACTTGTGTTTGAACTAAATAATTATTCTAGCCGATATTTTTCCTATCACAATATTTTAAAAGATATTGAACAACAAAATCTGCAATTGAAACAAAAAATAGAAAAAGAATTAGAAAACTATTAATCACTGACCATGTTACACCAAAAAGAACATACCAACGTACTGGATCTTCGCACTGGACAAGATGCCTGTAAAGGCATTGGAAAAGAGATTGGCAAATTCTGCGTCATGACCATGGATATTCCATGGAAAGTGACCAAAGACAAAATGGGAGGCACCCCAGAATCAGTTGTTTTCATAGAAACCATGGAAGAATCTTGGTTGGATCACATGTGCGAAGGTCTTCCCCCCTGTGATGCTGTTGTAGGTATTGGAGGAGGAATGGCCATCGACGCTGCTAAATATGTTTCTTGGAAGAAGGGGTGGCGACTCATCAGCATCCCCACTATACTTTCCGTAGATGCATTCACCACTCCTGCAGCAGGTATCAGGAGAAATCACGAAGTCGCATACGTTGGACACGCATCTCCCGATCCATTAGTAATTGATTTTGGAATCATTCGAACTGCACCTCCAGAATTAAATATCGCAGGAATTGGAGATCTTCTTTCAATGCATACAGCCTCTTTCGATTGGACCTATGCGCATCTAAAAGGGAAATCAGAATTTACCTACTCTAAAAGTTCCATCGAAAAAGCGCAACAAATACTTCAAATGCTCTATGGAGTTTTAGGGGATATACGCGACAATACCGATAAGGGATTAATGGCTATTGTTGAAGGGTACATCGACTTGAATACCATCTGTTTGCCTGCCGGTCATTTCCGGGTAGAAGAAGGATCTGAACACTATTTGTTTTATGAATTAGAAGAACGACTGAAACGCCCCTTTGTACACGGATATATTGTGGGACTTGGCATATACGTAATGAGTCAACTTCAAGAAAATAATTTTGAGTTTATAAAAAATGTGATGGACGAAGTCAAACTCCCCTATCAGCCGCAACTACTCGATATCAAAAAAGAAGATTTACTCAATTCAATTGTGAATGTGAGGAAATATGTGGAGTCGCGACCAAAACTTTGGTATACCGTAATCAACGATTCTTCCATTACGCATGAATGGGCAGAGCATGCAATAAAGGATCTTCAATTTGCTCAATAACTCTAAATGAGTAAGACGAATTCATTCGGATACAAAGAAGAACTGAGTCGCTCCATGAGCAGCTTCTCCAGTTTTGCGGTTTCATTCTCGCTCATGTCTGTGCTGACGGGTATTTTTGCAAACTTCAATTTAGGCTATCACCAAGCGGGTGGCGCAATTGCATGGACGTGGTTACTGGTGGCAGTGGGACAGTTGTTTGTCGCGTTGGTAATGGCCAATCTCGCTATCCAATTTCCTATTGCTGGCTACGGTTATCAATGGGCAGCTCGATTGGTGAATACTGATTTTGGATTTTTTGTTGGATGGTTGCTCTTGATTCAATTCATAACAGGCTTCCCGGGAATTTGTGAAACGTTTACCGTAACACTGGTCGATTTATTAGAAATACAAATTTCAGAAACTAGCATTTCAATTATTACGGTGGTTGTCATCTCACTCGTGACATTGATACATTTATTTGGTATTCAAGTGGCAGCTAAGGTGAACGATTTAGGTGTATATGCAGAAATGATTGGAGTGGTCTTGGTCATTCTCTTCTTAATGGGTATTTGGATAGTAAGCGGAAATGCTTCTGTTGAAAACCTGTATTCAGCCACCAAGTTGATCAGTGAAAAATCAATGCACTTCTCCTCTTTTGCGCTTTCGTTGTTATTGGGGGCATGGGGACTAACAGGCTTTGAAGCAGCAGCAGATCTTGCTGAGGAGACAAAATCTCCTACTACCAGCGTGCCAAGAGCAGTCCTGCTATCGCTCATCACTTCAGCAATTTCCGGCTTCTTCATTCTTGTTTTTCTTTCAGTTCATGCACAGGGAGCTAATGAAGGACATCAAAACCTGTTGATCATTATCTTGGAGAAGGCATTGGGACTTCGGTTAACTTATGCACTTTTATTATTTGTATTGATATCAATTTTTGCTTGCGCCGTAGCTTCGATGGCAACCGCATCGCGACTCCTTTTTTCATTTTCAAGAGATCGAATCGTTCCATTTTCTTCATGGATTTCGATCGTAGGAAAAAAATCAAAATCGCCTAAGAATGCAACCATTGTAATTTGGTTGTTCAGCAGCATTGCAATTCTTACGCTCAAGCAAGTGGAAATCATCAGCAGTGTTTCTGCATTGGCATCCTATCTGGGCTATGCAGGAATCATGTTGGCTGTTTTATTGAGTCCATCAGGCTCGTCATTTAATCAGGGATATTTCTATTCCAAACAATGGCGGCGACCAATCCAGATCATTGCATTGCTATGGACAATTTTTGTGATCATCGCATTGGCTTATCCAGAAACTTCTGTTGAGGGCTTTGAAACCAAGCACCTGCCACTGATTTCTACAAGCTGTGCAATTGGGGTAGGTATACTCTTGTACTTTTTATATGTTCGCTCCAGGATTAAAAAAGGCATTGCAGGTCCACCACCCTCAACTACATAAATCATTGTTATGCAAGACATGCTGGTAAAACTGTATGCATTACCCGACTACTCCGAGCTGAAAAAAGAACTCGAGTCGTCTGGGATACTATTTAGACGACCACTGGCTGCTGAGAAATCAATAGTAGTAGAATGGGTTAATACCTATTTTGGCTCAGGATGGGCCAGCGAAGTAGATGTTAGCTTCAGCTATCAACCCATTTCAAGTTTTATTGCAGTTCACCAAAATACCATCATCGGCTTTGCTACCTATGATGCTGCCTATCGCAATTTTTTTGGTCCCACTGGAGTCGATGAAACATACAGAGGAAAAGGCATTGGTAAAATAGTGTTGATGGAATGCCTGGAAGCAATGCGCTCGCAAGGATATGCTTATGCAATCATTGGCGGCGTTGGCCCGGCAGCGTTTTATGAAAAAGCAGTGGGCGCAGCATTAATTCCAGGAAGTGATCCGGGTATCTATAAAGGTATTTTGAGTGATATCCCCGACGAAGCTCACTGATTGATCAATTGAATGCTTGTCGTAACAAACGTTCATTTTTCTTCCAAAACGAAAAAAAGGAACCAGTAGCAGATGCGCTGCCCGGAACCATCCATGGGCGAGGATCTTCTATTCCTTTATAATGACGATTCAACGGATGCTCTTGAAAATAGCACGTAGCGGAAGGAGATAGCGATAGCAGTTCATTGAAACTTCCAGTAAACACTTGAAGTCCGGGAATATTTTTACTCAGTGCCAATAGAAAATCAATGCACTTTTCCGAGACAGGATAAGCAGTGAACAATTCTGGCTCCAATAACAAAACACGATTAGCGCGCATGTCTGCTCTCCAGGTTGAAGAGATATTATAATAGTTATAAATAACAATGGGTAATTGATCGTCTAATTGAATTGAATTAACAACAGGGAGACGAGTTTCAAATTGAGGCAGTTCATGTGCATTAAACACTTGTGGTTGCCGGAGGTCTTGCAATTCTTCGTATGAACAGTCGATGACCGTAGATCGCTGCTGTATGCCTGTATAATGGTTTACGTTATCCTGATTGGCAATGTATTTTTTACTGGAAAATGTTCCAGCAACCCATTGCCAGGAGAGTGCATTGGATGCCCAGTCGCCATCCAATAAATGAAAATACATCCATCGGGCTGGATGAAACCAATGTGCTTTACCCAAATTGCAGGTAAGGAATGCACAATACATGCGCATATGGTTATGCATCATGCCTTGCTGCTGCAACAAATGGATCGATTGATCAACGGCTTGAATTCCGGTTGTACCATTCAAAAGAACTGAAGGAATAGCATGATGAGCAACGTCTTCTTGCTCTCGTTTTATATCACCATTGATTGAATCCCCCAACGATTGCCAAACCCGCTGAAAGAATTCCCTCCAAAATAATTGTTGAATAAACTTTTCTGACTGATAGTAAGAAAATCCACGTGCTACCAGACGTTCGAGTATCATTCGGGTGTCGATGACATTTCTAGAGATATAGGGAGAAAGTTGAGTTACGGCACCATTGATGAAATTACGGGTCTTCCCATACCGAATTGGATCTATTTGATCGATGAGTGCAATTATATCTTCGTAGCGAGTGGGAAGCGGATGAGTATTCATTGCATTATTGTATACACCATAAACACTTGAATAGCTTAATAGTTCTATTATGAACAAATGGAAGTAAACAGTATTTTATCTACTTTTAAAAAAATAAACCCTCATGCGAGTGCTTACAAATAAACTAAACAGCATTTTAGGATTACTTCTTTTTTGCACGGTGTCTTTCGCCCAACAAGACCCAATAATCGCCTCCATCATTAAAGAGGCAAATGAAAATTCGCAATTGAAACGAATGAGTCACGAGCTGATGGATGGAATAGGGCCTCGTTTGGTAGGGTCTACAAAAATGGAGAAGGCAAGCGACTGGGCTATGGCTCAGTATGAACAATACGGTATTGCTTCCCGTAAAGAAAATTATGGAACATGGAGAGGATGGGATCGGGGAATCACTCACGTGGACATGATCAGTCCATGGACCAAATCGCTGGAGGCAACCCAATTGGCATTTTGTCCTTCATCAAAAAAACCGATCAAAGGAGAGACAATTATTCTTGCGGATGTACGCGACTCGTTAGCGTTTCAGGATTGGTTACCTAACGTAAAAGGGAAGTTTGTTCTCATTGCTATGCCGCAACCAACAGGAAGACCTGATTACAATTGGAAAGAATTTGCAACTAAGGCCTCATTCGATAAAATGCAACAGGAACGAAAAGAAGCTACAGAATCCTGGCGAAAGCGCATTGCAAAAACAGGATACAACAACCGTCAACTGGCTGCTGCATTGGAGAAGGCGGGTGCTGCGGGTATTGTAGGAAGCAATTGGAGTCAGGGATTTGGAGTAAATAAAATTTTTGATGCCTATACTAAAAAAATTCCAACGATTGATGTGATGCTAGAAGATTACGGATTACTGTATCGGCTCACAGAATCGGGAAAATCTCCTGTGATCAGTGTCCTTGCAACGTCAAAAGAAAGAGGAGAAGTCCCCACATTCAACACATTTGGAGAAATCAAAGGGACCGAAAAACCAAATGAATACGTGATGCTTTCTGCACACTTTGATTCATGGGATGGTGCTACCGGTGCTACCGATAATGGAACCGGTACCATGGTCATGATGGAAGCAATGCGAATTCTTAAAAAAGTTTATCCAAATCCTAAACGTACATTATTGGTTGGACATTGGGGAAGTGAAGAGCAGGGACTCAACGGTTCACGGGCATTTGTAGAAGATCATCCGGAAATAGTCAACAATCTTCAAGCACTTTTCAATCAAGACAACGGAACCGGTCGTGTTATAAATACATCCGGCTCTGGTTTCGCAAAATCAAAAGATTATTTTGGACGCTGGCTCGCGGCAGTTCCTCAAGAATACAAAGATTCTTTAAAAGCAACCTTCCCCGGGATGCCCGGTGGCGGTGGATCGGATCATGCCTCATTCATTGCTGTAGGCGCTCCTGCATTTTCTTTGGGCGCATTGAATTGGTCATATTTCAATTATACCTGGCATACCAATCGCGATACGTACGATAAGATTGTATTCGATGATTTACGCAATAATGCAATCCTGACTGCTATTTTAGTGTATATGGCAAGTGAAGACCCTGAACGCAGTTCGAATGAAAAGGCCAATTTGCCGATCAATCCGCAAACCGGTCGCAATTGGCCCGAGCAGGTTAAATCAAAGCGCAGAGGAGGTTACGATCTTCCTTAATTGAAGAATAGATAGGCAATTACTGGTTATTGCTCATTACTGATTTCAGGATTCAATCAGTAAAAGAAGTGGCGTTTGGAATTATTCTTCCAACC
>JAFMES010000003.1 GCA_017856605.1 Chitinophagaceae bacterium | reverse complement strand
GGTCTTGATTTCTCGTTGTTCAATAACAAGGTATTTGGTTCTTTGGAAGCATATAACAAGATCACCGCTGATCTCTTGCTGTCACAGCCCGTTCAGTTAACAACTGGTTTCTCCAGCATCACCCGTAACGTAGGTTCAATCCAGAACCGCGGTATTGAGTTGACATTGGGAGTTCAACCAATTCGTTCACTTTCTCCAGGCGGATTCAACTGGACCAGCACATTCATCTTCACATTCAACCATAACCGCGTTAAGAAGTTGTATGCTGATCTGATCGAATTACCCGGTGATCCAAGCACCCGTGTTGGACGCTCACTCGGATCGATCTTCACTCAGCAGTATGCTGGTGTGAATGCAGCTACTGGTCGACCTATGTGGTACGATACACTGGGTAACGTAACCTATCAGCCTCAAAACAGAGACCGTGTGTACGTAGGCGACTCACAGCCTGATTTCTGGGGTGGTTGGACAAACAACTTTACTTGGAAAGGATTCACCCTCGATGTATTCTTCCAATATGAATATGGAAGGATGGCATCCGACGGTCAGGTTAACTTCATGATCGAGAACATCGCTCGTTTGAACAGCTTTGTAGATGTATATTATAACAGATGGACCACGCCTGGTCAGATCACCTGGTATCCTCGAATGAATGCCAATGGTGCAGAGACCAAAGGTTCCAGTGCACTTTCAGGAAGCCGTCCCTTGTTCATGGCAGATTATATCCGTCTGAAGAACGTGACCCTCTCCTATGATCTGAACAGCGATCTGATCAGACGCCTTAAGATCGGAAGCGCACGCTTCTACTTGCAAGGAACAAACCTCTGGACTTCATCCGATTGGTTCAGCTACGATATTGAATTCGTAGGTACATCAACCGGTATCATTCCACAGAGCAGAAATATTACTGCAGGTATTCAAATTGGCTTTTAATCCATAAAAACTTGATCAAGATGAAAAATACATTTTTGAAAATAAGTTTGATCGCATTGGTCCTGACCAGCTTCAGTGCTTGTCGCGACGGCTTGGAGATCAGTCCAAGACAATCGATTGATGCCACCACTGCGTTGAATACCAAAGATGGTATCAATGCGGCCGTGGTTTCTGTTTATTCCCGCTTTAAGAGCGTGAGGATGTACGGACGTGATCTGATTGCACTTCCAGAAGCATTGGCTGATAACGGATTTGCAAGTAATAAATCCGGCCGTTTGCTTTCAGAAGCAAACAACGTTTACCGTGCACATTTCGGTGATGCACTGTGGTCAGCTTGTTACAACGGCATCAATCAGGCCAACCTAATTTTAGAAGCAGTTCCAACTGCAACTGCCGCTGGTATTACCGCTGCCGATAAAACATCATGGATTGCGCAAATGCAATTCTTAAGGGCACTTTACTACTTTGATCTAGTCAAAGTTTACTCCTACATGCCTGGAGCCACAGTTGCTGCGCAAGACAAAGGAGGCGTTCCAATAATTTTGAAGGGTGTTAGTTCTTCCGAGGCTGCTATTGCACTGCTTCCAGAAAGAGCTACCACTGCCGCAGTTTACAATCAGATTGTTACTGATCTTTTAGCTGCTGAAGCGGCACTCACGTTCCCCGGATCTGGTGTTAATTTTGCCAATAAGGCAGCAGCTCAAGCATTGCTTTCAAGAGTATATCTGTACATGAAAGATTATGCCAAGGCTAAGCAGTGGGCTGATGCGTGCATCACCCTTGCAGGAAGCAGACTTTCCAGCGCTGGAACCTATGTTGCCCAATGGAGAGCTGCTACGCATAATGAGACCTTGTTTCAGTTTGCGCTAGCAACTAACGCTGAGAACAATGGCGTGAACGAGTCACTGCAAACTTCATTTACTACACTGACCGCCCCTGGAAATACAGCAGTAACGGGTGGATTTGGTGATTTGGTACCCACCCTCTCCCTATTGACACAACTGGGTATCACCATTCCTGGCGGTAATACGACAACCAACTTTGGTTTAAGCGCAGCCATTGCTTCTCGCTCTGCCGACGTTCGTAACCAATTGTATGAGCCCGGTACTGCTGGTCGCGGTACTTCCAAAATCGAGTGTACCAAGTACATTGGAAAGAATGGTTTCATCAATTTGGACAACTTACCAGTTATTCGAATTGCAGAAGTATACCTGAACCGTGCAGAAGCATTGTCTACTCCTGGTTCACCAGTTTTCAATGCAACAGCGGCTTTAGCAGATTTGAATACAATCGCAACAAACCGTGGTTTAACCACATTCAACCTCTCCGGCTCTGCATTGTATGAGGAAGTTCTGAATCAACGTCGCCTCGAGCTTGCATTTGAAGGACATCGTTTCTTTGACCTGAAGCGCTTGGGAAGAGACTTAATTAAGGCTCCCCATTACCTGGGTGTAGCGTTTACCGACATCAGAATACTTGCACCACTTCCAACAAGGGAAGTCGATGGCAATAAAAAGATTGTTCAAAATACCGGATATTAAAATTGAATGACCATGAAAAAAATTATCAATCTATTTATAGCAATCGCAACTGTAACCTTTTTTGGAAGTTGCGTTAAAAATGAACTCCCCGTATTTACGGCTCCTGTAGTTGAGTTTGACGCGGCATCATGGAATGCCAACGGAGCGGGACTTACCTATCCAATTTTGACAAGGGTTCCTGGATATGGAAGACCAGCTGCTACAGCAGATCCACTCCTTACAAGAACCGCACCTGGGATAAAGAAATTCCGTATCAATTTGGTTGGACAGCAGTTAACCACTGATGCAGAAGTCTTTGTAACCGTTTTCTCTACAGGAACAACTGCTGTAGTTGGAAGGCATTACAAGCAATTTGCCCAGTCAGTTAAAATTCCAGCTAATTCCAGCTTTGGAGAATTTGAAGTAGAAGTGCTGAATTCAGGTACCTCTTCTGCAACTCCTGTTGATCTGAATGTTTCACTAAGTGGTGGAAACAACGGAATCAAAGTGAGCGAGAATTATAAAATCATCGGATTAAGAATTTCCCAACTCTGATTACGAGTAACAGAAAAAGTAAAAGCGGATCATATGATCCGCTTTTTTTATTGCGGTAATACCTCAGAGAGTTTTTGAGAAAGATCTGAACCCCTCAAATTTTGTGCTATAATCATGCCGTTAGGATCAATCAATACATTGAATGGAATTCCCTCGATACCGTATAGTGGGACTACACTTGAATTCCAAAATTTAAGATCACTGACATGCGACCAGTTGAGTCCGTCATCTGCAATCGCTTTGATCCAAGATTCTTTTTCTTTATCAAGCGAAACGCCGAGCAGTGTAAAATTTCTGTTTTTAAACGTAGTAAAGGCTGCAACTACATTTGGATTTTCCAGTCGGCACGGCTTACACCAACTGGCCCAAAAATCAACCAACACGTACTTGCCTCTGAAAGATTGAAGCGAGACCAATTGCCCATTCACATCGGGCAATTCAAAATTGGGGGCTTCTTTACCGACTAAACCATTGGGATCAGAAGCCATTAAGGAAGCCCTGTATTTTGTTACCATTTCCATGACCCTCGATATGTTCATGTATCGCTTAGCTGTGTTATTGAGTAATGCAGTTATTCGATCAGGTGAGGCAATATTTTGATTGACAACGATATCTAGAATATACATCGTTAGCGCAGGAGATCCTACCGTATCAGCATACTGAAGCATGAACTCTGAAACATCATTAATTTTTGCGCGATAGGCATCTTCCATTGCAACCCGACTACTGTCCATAACATCTCCTTTTGCCAAAATGGCCGCACGCAATCCTTCTGTATTTTTTAATTGCGCGTTCACCGCATCATTGAAACTCTTGAATGAATTGCTTCCGGATGAGTTTGTCCAGTAATTTCCTGGTTGTCGCATATCAATATGCACATCAATTTCTTCTTGATCGGGAACAAGAAATATGCTCAAGGGTTGTTTTGAAAAGCTAATCCTGCATAAAGCAGTAGGGTCGATTGAGCCTGCCTTCAATTCGATAGTAGCAGTACCCGATGCAAGAGAAATAGAATCGACTCGAATGGGCTGTCCCTCCAACTCCAGTAATTCTATAGTCACAACTTGATCCTGCTCATTATTACTGGTATGAAGTCGCACCACCAATTCATCTCCTATGGATCCACATCCGGTAATAATCATTTGCATCAGCAATAAACAACTCAATAGGTATTTTGACATATGTTTAATTTTTATCCAGTGTTTGCATCAATAATTCAGTAGTCTTTTTAGGATCGGCTTTCCCTTTTGATCGTTTTTTTACTTCACCAACAAAAAGACCAATCAATCCTTTTTTGCCTTTTCTGTATTCAAGCACCTTCTCTGGCATATCCATTATCACAGACTCTACCCAAGACAAATGATCGTCGATGTTGGTATTCTGTAGTATATCTTTTTGTCCCGCCAATTCAACAACATCGATTGTGGGATCAATTAAAACTGCAGGCAATAATGTTTGAACGGCTTGTGAGAAACTGACTTGATTGGTTGCAATCAGCTCCAGCAAGGCGCACCAGCCTTTAGGATTGTCAGGAAGATCATTCCATTGAAGTCCCGTTTCATTCAAATAGGACTTTACCGGTCCCAATAAAACGTTTACTGCTGTCTTTTTGTGGGCCGTTTGTCCTGCTATCAGATCAAAATAGGTGGATAGTGAAATTTCTTCCGTCAGCTGTTCTGCATCATAGGCAGTCAACCCTTCAATGGCACAATAGTGCGCAAACTTTTCATCCGGTAGTACCGGCAATTCTTTTTGGATTGCTTCAAGTGAAACTTCGTCTACAATAAAGGGGGGAAGGTCTGGTTCTGGAAAATAGCGATAATCATCAGCATCCTCTTTGGTGCGAATTGAAAATGTTGTGCCGGCATCCGCATCGTAACTTCTGGTTTCCTGCACAACAGATTCACCTCGTTCAACCATGGATATCAAGCGATCGATTTCCAATTGGACAGCATGCTTGAGGTGGCGAATGGAATTAAGATTTTTTACCTCTACACGCGTTCCAAGTGCAGTAGTTCCGGACCGACGAACGGATACGTTGGCATCGCAACGTATACTACCCTCTTCCATGTTACCATCACAAATTCCAATCCACTTAACCAGTTTACGAATCTGAGTGAGGTAGGCAGCTGCTTCATCGGCAGAATGCATTTCGGGTTCACTAACGATCTCAATGAGTGCAACACCTGCACGATTATAATCCAGATAGGTCAATGCAGGATGCTGATCATGCATACTTTTTCCGGCATCTTCTTCTAAATGGATTCTGGTCAATCGTATTGCTCGCTTTCCAGAAGAGGTGGTGATGTTGACTGCCCCTCCCTCACAAATGGGATGGGTATGCTGAGAAATTTGATACCCTTTAGGAAGATCTGGATAGAAATAATTCTTTCGCGCGAAATAATTATTTCGGGTAATTGTAGAACCGCATACCAGTCCCATTTTCACAGCCCCTTCAATGGCCTTCTTATTCATGCGGGGAAGGGTTCCGGGGTGTGCTAGTACAATGGGACTAACATGCGCGTTGGGAAGTTCGGTAACATGGGCAGGATCACTAGAAAATAATTTCGACTGAGTGAGCAATTGTACATGCACCTCCAATCCGATGACAGCCTCAAATGAAGTTTGTGTAGATCCCAAGAACTGAATTTGAATGCAATTTAACTCAATTATGAGAACCCGAATTGAACAGGTACAATCAACCCAGCAGGGATTGTACGGATGTGAGTACTGAAGGAAGTCCCCCCGTTTCTTGTCCCCCTGCTGTCGCCAAGGTTTTCTGTCCACCGCCTCCTCCTTTTATCAAAGGTGCAATGGTGGTTTTTATAATTTGTCCCGCATCCAATCCTTTCACCTTTTGCAAGGCATCGGATAGTCCCACGGCCACAAAGGGCTTTCCTCCAATTACTGCGGTCAGCACAATCATTCGATCGTCGGCCTCATTGCGCAAGTCGTTACACAGTTTTTTCAAGGCATCCGGAGATCCTACCTCAACAGAAACCCCAAGAAACGAGCAGCCCGTGTAATGCTTAAATCCTGCAGCTAGTTCCTTCCTCAACTGTAACAGCATTTTAGCTTCTGCCGCTTCCAACTGTTTTTTTACTACATGAAGTTCTTCAGCTTGTCCTTCTATTGCCTTCAAAATATCCTTGGGCTGTTTGAACATCTCTTTAAGTTGTTCAAGAAGAGCACGCTGTTGCATCATTTCACGCTCTGCTGCAACAGAACAGATGGCTTCAATCCGACGGACACCTGCAGCAACTCCCGATTCAGAAGTAAGCATGCAGTATCCCAATTCTCCAGTTGACATAACATGCGTTCCCCCGCAAAGCTCCACGGAATAATTGGGATCAATCGTTACAACACGAACTGTTTCACCATACTTTTCTCCAAATAACGCCATCGCTCCAAGTTGAAGTGCCTCATCTTTTGGCATGGTTCGGATTACAACGGGAATATTTTCTCGAATTTTCTGGTTAACCATTTTCTCAACAGCAGAAAGCTCCACTTCCGTCATCTTAGCAAAATGCGAAAAATCAAATCGCATCCCTTCGTTATCCACCAAGGAACCTTTTTGAGCAACATGCGACCCAAGTACAGCTCGCAATGCCGCATGGATCAAGTGGGTCAGTGTATGATGTGCAGTAATTTCTTTTCTACGGGATGAATCTACAGATGCAACAACAGATGCAGTTACTTGATCAGGGAGGGCTGTAACGGTATGAACAATCAGATCATTTTCTTTCTTGGTATTTGTCACTTCAAGCACGGAGCCATTCATTGAGATGGTTCCCGTATCGCCAACTTGTCCCCCGCTCTCCGCGTAAAATGGAGTTTCTGCAAGCACGAGCTGGTAAAATGATTGTCCTTTTGTGTTAACCTTACGGTACCTCAACAACTCGGTGCTGGTTGATAAGTTGGAGTAGCCTATGAATACTGAAGATGCATCGCTCTTGGATACGGTCATCCAATCTCCAACATCAGAAGCAGTAGCCGCCTTACTGCGGTTTTTCTGGGCAGACATCTCTGCTTCAAAACCTTTTTCATCAACGGTGAGTGCTAGCTCCTGTGCAATGAGTCGCGTCAGGTCTATCGGAAAACCATAGGTATCGTATAACTCAAATGCAGCAGCACCGTCTACAACACCCGATTGTTTTGCCTGCGCAACCAGATCATCCATTTTCTTGAGTCCCTTTCCAAGTGTTTTCAAAAATGTTTCTTCTTCTTCTCTTACGACTTTCTCTACAAAACTCAGCTGAGCCATCAATTCCCCAAATACCTCCTTGAATTGTTCAGCCAAACCGGGTAGCAATTGATAAAGCAAGGGTTCCTTCACCTCCAGGTAGGAGTAGTAATAGCGCACCGCCCTTCTCAGAATGCGACGAATCACATAGCCCGCCCCGGTATTGGATGGCAGTTGACCATCTGCAATGGTGAAAGCAATGGCACGAATATGATCGGCCAAGACGCGGAATGCAACGTCCTTTTTTGCATCGCTTCCCTCGTATTTTTTTCCTGAGATCTTCTCGATGGTTTGAATTGTACCAGAAAAAATATCCGTATCGTAATTAGAGGTTTTTCCTTGCAGCACGCGCACCAACCGTTCTAGTCCCATCCCTGTATCCACATGTGTTGAGGCAAGTGGCTGGAGACTCCCATCTTTCATGCGGTTGTATTGGATGAATACATTATTCCAGATCTCGATGACCTGAGGGTGGTCTTTGTTGACCAAAAGGTGTCCGGGAGTTTTAGCCCGTTCTTCGTCAGAGCGGCAATCCACATGGATCTCGCTGCAAGGTCCACAGGGACCCGTATCCCCCATCTCCCAGAAATTGTCTTTTTTATTTCCAAATACAATATGCTCATCTGGAAGCAAACCTTTCCAAACCGATAACGCAATCGTTGATGCAGGAAGGTTCTCTTTTTCATCTCCTTCAAAGACAGTAGCATAGAGTCGACTCTTATCCAACCCATACACTTCAGTCAACAATTCCCAACTCCACTCAATGGCCTCTTTTTTGAAATAGTCGCCAAAACTCCAATTCCCCAGCATCTCAAACATGGTATGGTGATAGGTATCAACGCCTACTTCTTCCAGGTCGTTGTGTTTCCCACTGACCCTCAGGCATTTTTGAGTATCTACTGCTCGGCTATAGGGCGCTTGTTTGTTTCCCAGGAAATAGTCCTTAAACTGGTTCATCCCCGCATTGGTGAACAGCAACGTAGGATCGTTCTTGAGCACAATGGGGGCGGACGGGACAATAGTATGTCCTTTGCTCTCAAAAAACTTCAAAAACCTGCTTCTGATCTCCGCCGACGTCATTTCTTTAAGCGATTTATTAAGAATTCTTGTAGGATCTATAGGCTATATTTGTGCCTCCCGGGGTGAGCAAAAATACATTTTTAGGCACGGACAGGCGATGAAAAAGGTCAAATATTATTACAACACGCAGACCCTGCGCTACGAAAAAGCGGAGACCCCTTTGAGGATCACCCTGTTGAGGATATTTGCCTTTATCTCAACGGCCATTGTAACGGGTCTGATCATTGTAGCAATCGCTTTTCGGTTCATTGACTCTCCAAAAGAAAAACTCTTGAAAGTCCAATTGGAAAACGCCCAGGAAACCAATAAACTCTACTCAGTCAAACTTTCAGATATCGAAGACCGACTCAAGCAATTAGAGCAGCGCGATAACGAAGTGTATCGCTCGGTTTTCGAAGCCAGTCCCATCCCCGATAGCGCCCGTGCCAAGAATATAGAGAAGCGGAAGGAAATGCAGGTTGCAGCCGCTATGAATAATTCAGAAATGGCTGAAGGCATCAATTCCGTTCTGGCTACCCTATACAATCGCATTACGGTCCAGGAACGATCATATAAAGAGATCGAAGGCATGATTCGCAACAAGGAAAAACTATTGGCCAGTACGCCGGCAATACAGCCCATCAGCAACCGCACCCTAAACCGCTTGTCTTCCGGTTTTGGTTACCGTATTGATCCGTTGTATAAAACGGTTAAGTTTCATCCGGGTCTCGACTTCAGCGCCCCTCAGGGAACACCCATCTATGCAACGGCAGATGGGGTGGTTCGGACCGCCGGAAATTCAGGAAACGGCTACGGAAACCATGTGGTCATCAGTCATGGTTACTCCTACTCTACGCTCTATGGCCATATGTTTCGGATAAAAGCCAAAAGAGGACAGCGCGTGAAACGCGGTGAAATCATCGGATATGTAGGGAATAGTGGTAAATCAACTGGCCCACACCTCCATTATGAGGTCATCAAAGGAAGGAAGCACCTGGACCCCATTTACTTTTTCTACAACGATCTGACCCCGGAACAATACCAACGTATCTTGAAGCTCGCGGCATCGAGAAATCAGTCCTTCGACTAATTTGATGTGCATAACTCCATAGGTCGAGAATTCCTATTCTGTCTATTTTCGTAGTAATGTTCAATCAGCTCGACATATTTCATCGGGATGAAAAAGACGCTGCTTCAGAAGCAGTCTCACTCTCTACTGCACCTTATCTGGATGTACCTGATGATGCATCCTTAGATGCCAAGCAGTATTATCCTATAGGTGAAGTGGCCGAGATGTTTCATGTAAACATCTCCCTGCTTCGTTTTTGGGAAAAAGAATTCGATATTTTAAAACCTAGAAAAAACAGAAAGGGAGATCGCTTATTCAGACCGGAGGACATTCGAAATTTGAAACTGATTCATTTTCTGCTCAAAGAGAAAAAATACACCATCAAAGGGGCGAAAACTTACCTAAAAAAGGGCAAGAAAGTAAGTGAGTCTTTTGAAACCATTCAAGTTCTAAAAAACATTCGTGCGATGTTACTGGAATTAAAATCAGGACTCGCTTAAAACGCTATTGGTTTATTTTTCCCCGCTACGGCAATCCCATTCGTCTCCATCAGGTCCAATACAGATAAATTAACTGCTTGCTTGATTTCAATAAATTCTGCAATTCCTATTGCCTCCGTGAAGTATTCGACTGTTACTACATAAGAATCAATCTTAATATCCGATAAGCTTACGGTCGCATCCTTAATGCGTGGAGCAGAAAGCCGCACACGCAGCTGTTGCATGAACTGATCCAAGGTGGATCGGTTAGTCTTCAGATCCAAATACAAAATAATTTCAGCACGCCGCTTATCACGTATAGAAAGATTATCCACGATGCTGTCGACCATCTGTTTATTGGGAATGGTAACATAAGACTTGTCGATGCTTCTGATTCGTGTACTGCGAAGTCCAATTTTCTCAACCGTTCCGGTTACCTGATTCACTTTCAATAAATCCCCCACAGTGAAAGGCTTATCAAAAAAGATAATGAACGAAGCAATCAGATTCTCTATGCTCTCTTTTGCAGCAAGTGCTATTGCAGCACCAACAATGCTTAAGCCTGCAAGTAACTTGGTAATATCCTGATTGAAAACAAATCGAATCAGTAGTAAAATGCAGATGATGATTAAGATGACTTTAAAAAACTCTCTGAAAAAAATGACGAGTTGGTCATCACTCATGTCACGCGATTGATCCGCTTTCTTTTCCATGATTACAGCCAAGTAATCAATAACCCGTAAAAGGGTTTGGAAAAAAAGAAAGATTAAAATGCCAATTCCAATGCGTTCGAGGATGACATTGGATCCCACTCGAAGTATTTTGAATGAGAGTTCCTCGGGAAATTTAAGCTCCTCCAACAAAATGAAGGCAGTTAGTGCAACGATAAAGTTTGCAAGAGGCGGAAGTACTAACTCAAGAAAACGTTCTTCATCGATCACGCGGTCCAGTCGCTTGAAAAAGAAAAAAACTCCATGCGTAATTTTTCTGCCAGCACGGCGTTTCAGAATGATGACAAACAACAGAACGCCTGCAATCAATGCATATTCCCATATGGCATTACCCCAAACGATGGTGTTCAATATACCCATTGCTTAAAATTTCCATTCAAATTTAACTAACCCATCGACATCCAGTGCAAATCCTTGTCCCACCATGAGTCGCACACGATCCATGGAGGTAAGTCCAGCAGGAACCCCAAATTCTTTGGTATCGATGGTGCCCGGCTGATACACTACCCATTTATCGCCTTTGTGCCCTATTATGTTTTTTCCCAAAGGATAAATATCATTCCATCCCAAAAAGGCAATGCGACTTTTTAATGCGCCATAATAGTCGAATGAAAACAATCCTTTTTGGGGATCATACAGGTATACTAACCCTCCAAAATCAAAGAGAACGGTGGGAATGAGGGTCTCATTCAGTGCAAGTCGAAGATCGGCAGTCTCAATAAGAACATTTCCCTCATTATCAATTTTTTTGAGCTTGCTCGCTTGCTCATCAAATATCCAAATCTTATTATCGTAACTCTGTCCAACTGCCCTGACCTGAAAGATTCCAGACTTCCGCAGATCTATTCGATTCACCACTTGCATGAATCGGTCCAAAACCAGAATCATTTTGAAATCTCTGAAGAATAAGAGGGCACGAAGTGGGTTATCAGCAGATATACTGTATAATTTTCCATAGCGCCTCACATCGTTGAATACACCCATGGAGTCCATGGCCGTATTGTATTTTTTCAGTTGGCCTTCTTTGGTAAGCGCATACACATTTCCGGACTCATCCGGAACAACTAGATCAAAGCGGCCGGAGATTCGTTTGGTTACGTTCCAGTCAACCGACTGCGAAAAGGATGCCATCCACAAACATTGAATGAAAAGCGCTAATCCTATTCTCATGCAGGATGTGTTTTCAATTCAAGATGCTGTCCATCAAAAACGGCATAGGAATTATAGCGAATCCAATCACCTAAATTGATGTACCGACTTGTTTCATTGAGTGCATGATCTATCGGCAAATGGCGATGACCAAAAATGAAATAATCAATGGATGTATTTTTCAAGACAGAACGACAATACTGCACCAACCATTCTTTTTCTTCTCCTAAAAAATGATCATCGGTATGTCCAGTCATTATTCTGCTTCTTCTGCTAAAAAAGCTGGCCAATGAGATACCAAGGTGAGGAGGAATCAGTCCAAAGAGCCATTGGCAAATCGGATTCCTGAATAGCTTTTTTAAGAACTTATAGCCGTGATCCCCTGGACCTAAACCATCGCCGTGACCCACATAAAACTTCTTTCCCTGAAAGACATATTCTACGGGATGGTGATGGACCGGAATTCCCAATTCGTCTTGAAAATAACCCGACATCCACATGTCGTGATTTCCGACAAAAAAATGAATCGGTATCCCAGAGTCGGTCAGTTTGGCTAATGTCCCCAGAATACGTACATGCCCTTTGGGAACAACCGAACGGTATTCAAACCAGAAATCAAAAAGATCACCCACGATCAAGATCATCGCCGCATCTTCTTGAATACGATCCAGAAATGAAACGATGCGCTTCTCTCTTTCCAAACTTGAAGCATGATCAGGAGCACCCAAGTGGAAATCAGAAAGGAAATAAACCTTCTTGCCTTCGGGAATTTGCATAATCAAATATAAACCAGGATTCGATCTAATTGTTGCTCAGGTATCCAGCAAAAAGCAATAGACGTGTTTGGGACCGTGTACACCTACCACCAGCGTTTTCTCTATGTCGGCTGTGCGACTCGGACCGGTTGCAAAACTAATCATGGAAGGCAACTGATCGTTGTACTTGTTTTGCAATAAAACGAGCGCATCTTTAATATCATAAACCAGTTGACTGGACTTTGCTATGCAAATATGAACTGGCGCATACACACTGGTTGTTCTGCCAGATGAGACGGAACTGGAAAGCACCATGGTTCCTGTACGCGCGACCAATGCCTCACAAATTGTGATGGAGACATCGGCATCTACCAATGGCTTCTCAGAGAAGGGACCAAATCCAAATGACCCTAATGCAGATTTGATGTTTTCATCCGTGCAGTAGATTTCTCTCCAACCTTGTTGATCAACCAAATCCGTTAGTTGCTCAACCAGTTCCTGTTCGCTTTGACATATACTGAATTTCCCAAGCAAGGTTGTGAACCGTTCTGCAAAGAGAACAGCTAAGTCTCCAGACGATCCATTGAATTCGAACTCGATTTTATCGACATGTGGAAAGGGAATCTCAGTAGCCTGCGTGAGCGCAGCTCGGATATTTTTTAGGATGGTTTCCTTTCCTGTAGAAGCTTCAAAGTTCATTCTGCATTTTCTTGTTCATTGCCGAAGATCTTCTTCTCCCCATACGGACGTTTACCAATCAGGTCTTCCACATCTTGTTGATGCAGTACTTCTCTATCTAAAAGCGCCAAAGCGATTTTCTCTACTTCCTGTTTTTTATCGTTCAGCAGCTGCAGCGTTCGTTGATAAGCTTTATCTACCAGGTCTCGCACTTCATCATCAATCAACTTACCCGTCTCTTCACTGTAGGGCTTGGTAAACGTATTTTCTTGCTGGGGATCGTAGAAACTTACGTTGCCCACTTTTTCGCTCATGCCATAAACGGTAACCATTGCATACGACATCCGCGTAACCTGCTGGAGGTCGTTTTGCGCGCCAGTCGAAATTTTTCCAAAAAAGATCTCTTCGCTGGCTCTGCCACCCAAGGTCATGCACATCTGATCCGTCAGCTGCTCGGTATTATAGAGGTACTGCTCTTTGGGAGTGTATTGTGCATATCCCAAGGCTGCAACGCCCCTGGGGACAATGGTGACTTTCAGTAAAGGATATGCATGTTCGAGGTACCACCCGCAGACAGCATGTCCTGCTTCATGGTATGCAATGATTTTTTTCTCCTCTGGAAGAATGATTTTATTCTTCTTCTCCAATCCACCGATCACCCGATCAATGGCATCCTGGAAATCATCCATCTCCACCATCTCTTTTCCTTTGCGAGCGGCAATCAATGCAGCTTCATTACACACGTTTGCAATATCCGCTCCAGCAAATCCTGGTGTTTGTTCAGCGAGCTTATGGATATCTAACTTCTCAGAACGCTTGATGGGCTTGAGGTGTACATGGAAGATGCTCTCCCTGCCTTTAACATCCGGTTTATCAATACTGATTTGACGGTCGAAGCGACCAGGACGCAACAAAGCACTGTCCAATACATCGGGACGGTTAGTGGCGGCTAATATGATGATACCGCTGTCGCCTCCAAATCCATCCATTTCAACCAACAATTGATTGAGGGTATTCTCTCGCTCGTCATTGCTCATCATTACATTTTTACCACGAGCACGACCAATTGCGTCGATCTCATCAATAAATATGATACATGGTGCTTTTTCACGCGCCTGCTTGAAAAGATCGCGAACGCGACTTGCACCAACACCTACAAACATTTCCACAAAATCAGAACCGGAAATCGAGAAGAATGGCACTTGCGCTTCTCCTGCCATGGCCTTAGCCAATAGGGTCTTACCCGTTCCGGGAGGACCAATCAACAAGGCTCCTTTGGGTATCTTTCCACCCAGAGCAGTATACTTTTTAGGATTCTTGAGGAAGTCAACTATCTCCATCACTTCTTGCTTAGCCTCATCCAAACCTGCCACGTCTTGAAACGTGATGTTTACACGAGTGCCTTTATCAAACAGTTGAGCTTTTGATTTTCCAATACTGAAGATCCCACCACCACCAGAACCTCCTGCGCCGCCGCCCATTTTCCTCATCATCAAAACAAACAGTAGTCCAAACATCAACAAGGGGAAGAGGAAGTTAACGAGCGGACCAAAGAATTCAGGGTCACTGACCGGATCAACCTTTACAGGATCAATCTCTGGATGAGCATCGAAATACTTGCTGATGTTTTCCTGATAGTCATCCACTTTTGAATAACTGAATTGGAAGTGCGGGCCCTTGGAGGCTTTTGCATAAACCAGTTTCTTTGCTCCGAACAACTCTTTGTACACCGGGTTGTCCAGGCTATCTTTTTTTATGTATACCCTTACGACTCCTTTATTTTTAACGGGCTCCAGTTTCTCAACGTGGTTTTTATCCAACATCTTCTGTCTGAACTCCAGCTCAGTAATGGTATTGGCATCTGGACTTACTCCTCTCATCACTTGGTAACCAATCAGCATTACAGCTGCAATTACATAGATCCAATAAAAACTGAAACGAGGTCCACGAGAAGAAGGGCCATTACCACCACCCTCACCCTTTCGTTTAAAAGGTGAGAAGGGGTTTTGCCGTTTCTCATTTTGCTGCTCTTCCTGACTCATACGTACACTTTATTTTTTCGAAACCTTTTTCTTACGTTTTACAACAGATTTAGAAGCCATTGGTTCTTCCTCGAGGGCATCTTCTGCCACTCCATCCCCCCACATTTCTTCCAAGCGGTAGAATTTGCGGGTTTCACTTAGGAAAACGTGGACCACAACATTAACATAATCGACTAGAATCCACTGACTGGCACCATGCCCCTCGTGTTTGTAGGGCAACTCACCACACTCTTTTTTCACTGCCTCTTCAACCCGATCAGCGATGGCCTTGACCTGAACTGTGGAACTTGCTTCGCAAACCACAAAAAAGTCAGCAACTGCCTCTGGGATTCGTCGCAAGTCGAGCGAAACCAATTTTTCTCCTTTTTTATCCTGAATGGCTTGAAGGATCACCTTTAGGATCTTGCTATTCCTGTTCAGTCGAACGATCTTTTTCGGAGGAGTTGCTTCTTCAGTTCGGGATGCCAAATGGGTGCTTTTTATGTTCCTTAGTAACTTGCCCAAAAATAAGGATAATTTTCATCCTCAGGGATAAACCCAATGATAGGCAAGCCATTTATACGATTAGATTCAGTAGATAGTTCCAATAACCATGCCAAAGATCAATTTCGGCAAGGAAAAGCGGTATATGGAACCGCATTTTTTGCCGTAGAACAAACCCAGGGACGAGGACAGAAGGATCGCACATGGGTCAGTGAAAAAGGGGCAAATATCCTGCTGACAGTGATTATCGATTGCAGAGAACGCGATCCGCTTAATGCCTTTTTATTCAATGCCCAGATTGCCCTCAGTTGCTGCGACTTTTTCAGCAACTATGCTGGAGATGAAACTTGCATCAAATGGCCTAACGATATCTATTGGCGTGACAGAAAGGCAGGTGGGATATTGATAGAGAACAGTATTCGGGATGGAAGTTGGGAAGTGGCATTTGTAGGCATTGGGATCAATATCAACCAGACCCATTTTCAAGAGCACGTCGTAAGACCTGTTTCCCTCAAACAGATCACCGGAAAACAACATGATCCAGAGCAGTTAGCTCACGAATTATGTTCCATTATCAATCAGCGTATCTCTTCAACTGCTGTACAAGATGAACAAAAAATCATGGACGAGTACAGTTCCAAGCTATTTCGACAGGGAGAACGAGCTGTGCTCCGGACGTCACGATGGACAAATGAGGTGACAATTCTTGGAGTGAACCGAAAGGGACAATTACTGGTACAGCACAAGGACGAAGAGGCGCTCGACAATAACGATGTTACCTGGCTTTTATAATCCAAATCCAGCCGCAATTTCAGCGGCATGTTCCTTCACCTTTGGCTTAGTTATGATCTTGAGGATCTTTCCATTTTCGTCGATCAAAAATGTAGTTCGAAAGACTCCCATGTATTTGTTTCCATAGAGCTGCTTCTCTCCCCATACTCCATATTGTTCGACCAGCTTCTTTTTTGTGTCGGCAATGATCCGAAAAGGTAGCTTGTGTTTGGAAATAAATTTTTTATGGGAAACCTCATCATCTGGACTAACTCCGATTACTTCTATTCCTTTCTTTGAAAGTGATTTAAACCCATCTCTCAAATTGCAGGCCTGAACTGTGCAGGTGCTGGTGTCATCTTTCGGATAGAAATAGAGTGCTAATTTTTTACCCTTGAAGTCGCTCAACTGAATAGACTGACCATCCTGATCGATCGCCTTGAATGACGGGGCTTTCTTACCTTCCTGAACTGCCATGGATTATTTTTTGGTGACGCGATAGCTACGGACAGTTTCGTTGCCCGCTTCATCTTTAACAACTGCGGTTAACAGATGTTCACCTTCTGGGAAATGTTGATCGACTGTATAATTGTAGCTGGAACCACTGGGCTTAAACAGGAGCCATTGTCCATCTACCTCAACTGAAAATGCTTGGATTTCCTTCAAGTTATCGGTCACAAAAAAAGAAATCCTACTTCCATTTACAAGTCCTGCTCCATCGCGCAACGTAGTACTGATGCTTGGAGGAATAAGGTCTTGAAGCAATTGAAAGGATCCCAGTTCGCGAAAGGAGGCTGCTGCCCATCCTTTTTCAAGAACAGCCTTTTTGATTTCAGTCCTGGTCCTCAACTGTCGCCTAATCACCAGACGATCCGGATCAATGAGGGCAATATTTCTATTGGGCTTGATGCGAAGCGAAAAATAGGTTTGAACAGGAACGAATTCAGGCATGGCATGAATGGTGGATGACAATTCAGTGGAACTGTTGGCAAAGTACTTCTGAAGATTAAAATGGAAGTCGTCGTAAAATGCGTGCTCGTCAAAAACAAATTGAACTTCATCGTCCTCATACACATTGACCATTCCAGATAAGAACTGCGCGCCAGGAAATATGGGAGAAGAGCGAGTGCCTGCTTTTTGCTTAAGCGTAAATGAAATTGTTGATTTATTCTCTTCGGTATCAAACACATCAATCTCATAGGAACTGCTGAATTCAGGAACATCAAGGTACTTGGTTTCATTTTGATAGATCGGCAAATCAAAATGCTTAGGCGGGAACATCATCTGATAATAGGCACCCCCTCTCATACGATGGGCATGGTCGATGTGCCCATTGAGGTAGCGCGTTTTGTCGTAGCTGATGTTTTCCAATTCAAATCCATTAATTGGCTTATCATTTTTAGTTAGGACAGCTCTGAAAATCCCATTCGCATTAGGAGCTCCGGTAACTCTGTCGGTAGCCTGTATGGCAATGAATGTCTCTTCAAATGGTAATTCAACTGGTGTGGATGGTGTATAGGAATTACCTTTTTTTATAAGATGATAAACGTGAGGAGTTTGCTCATATAGGCTTTTTGAACGATCATAAAAGACCAATCGATGGAGATCCGGTGGCGTTACATCGACGGGAGGCAAACCAAAACGAAGCGGGTTGAGGCAATTTTCCGTTTTAGTATCACGAATTTCGAAATGAACATGCGGACCCTGAGATGCTCCCGTATTGCCGCTATACCCAATGAGCTGTCCTTTTTTCACTGGAAACCGATTGGGAGGGACAGTCAAATCGATCTTCCATGTTTTTTGCTGGTATTGTTGATCCTCGAGGTACTTCTCAGCCATTGGTATAAATCGATTCATATGCGCATAGAGCGTGGTAGTCCCATTGGGATGATCCAAATAGATGGCCCTGCCAAAGCCACCCGTTTCGATCTTCATTCGAGAAATAAATCCGTCAGCTGGTGCGTAAACCGGTAGGTTTTCTCGAGAAAGGGTATTCAAATCCAAACCCATATGAAAATGGTTGGGACGCATCTCACCAAAATTGGCGTTGAGCTTGGGTGGCACGGAAAGTGGATAAGAGAAATAAGGCGACTGATTCACTTGGGCAAAAACACAGGGCATTGAAAAGAACAAGACCGCCGGTAAAAGGATCCGCATCATATCACAAAACTACTGGCAATCAACGAACAAAAAAAAGCAGTCATATAAATCATTATATTGAATGGTCTTTCAATTCGACGATTTGAAAAAGAAAACAATACTTCTATTCATCAGCGCACCTCTAGTGGGAGCGGGTATCGGATTTTCATTTATGTTTTTTGCAATAAAGAACCAGCCTACCCTTGGTGAAACTCCCTGGCGAACCTATTTGAATATTGGAGCCAGTGATGAATCGATGTTGCAAAAGGCAATTCGCACCCGAGTTGGGATCTATGCACTGCCCAAAGAAGAGGTGATTTATTTTATGGCTAGCACAGACAGCGATGGAGAACTGTTAACATCCGATCAACGATATGAAGTAAGCGGCATAGCTCCAGCTACTAAAATATGGAGCATAACCCTGTACGATAAAGATTTTTTCCTGAGTGACAATGCATTGAACAGGCATCATTTTAATGCCTCTTCGTTGAATGTGGAGCAAGGAAAACCATTTTCATTTGTCGTTAGCTCAACACCGGAAGTCGGCAACTGGTTACCTGCTCCCCAAAAAGGAAACTTTGCCCTCTGTTACCGATTCTATTTGCCTCCTGCATCCGCCTTCCCCATTAACGAGTCGAGTTTACCCAAAATCAAGAAATTATGAAAGCTCGCTTGATCATTGGTTTCCTGCTGGCAGCATTAGGCTTCTGGAGTTATTTTGTAGCCTATCCCTACTTTATCCAGGCTGCAATTGAATGGAAAATCAGCAAGGGAAAAAACATCTTACTTCATTCGAAATTACCTACCTCTAAAACCCCGGATTCTCCCAATCCGGATTTCATCTATTCGATAGCGTTTTACGATCTCAAGGACGGGGATTTGCTTTTGACAGGAAAAGTGCCGGAAGGACTGGACTATTTTTCAATTGCTTTTTACGGATCCAATACCCTTTTTTATTCCATAGTAAAACCGGATCAAAAAAGTGATACTTATGCCATCCGGCTGGTCAAAAAGAGCCAACGCACTACCGATAACAGCCAGACGGTCATTGAATCCCCTTCAGAAAAAGGAACCCTTATTCTCCGGTACATGTGCAGAAACAGCAGGGACTTAACCAGTATCGCTAAAATTCAGGAAGTAACTCGACTAAGTTCTGTACCCTGAGGATTTTGGTGCTGAAATAGTTAATTTTTAAAAAAATATCTGCCAGAGCATACAACTTTTTCAATTCCTGCGTTGTCTATAGTAGAGACACGCAATGAAGAGATTTTTTTCAAACATATTGATCATTTGCACTTCTTTTCTGGCACTTTTGGGATTACAGAAAAAGAAGGAAAAAGCCGGTATGGAAGACGCCATCGTATTTCCAGGCGCAAATCAATCCTCAGTCGTAGAGGACTTTGAAATAGCCGCTTACCATAATCAGGCCTGATTTTCCCACTAAGTTTCAACAAAATTAAGTTTAGGGCATAACTGGACCATTTTCCATTAGGAAAGTACCTACCAACCATTACCTTTGCATCCCGGGTATATCCCGGTTTTTTTGTGTCCATCACTCAAAAAATAGCAAGAAAAAATGCCTAAAGATTCTTCCATCCACTCTGTCTTAATCATCGGTTCTGGTCCCATTATCATTGGACAAGCGTGTGAGTTTGATTATTCCGGTTCCCAAGCTGCAAGAAGTATTCGGGAAGAAGGGGTAAAGGTCATCCTGATCAACTCCAATCCGGCAACGATTATGACCGACCCGATGATGGCCGATCGTGTTTACTTATTACCATTGACGGTTGAAAGCATTGAAAAGATTCTTCAAGAAAACGAAATCGATGCGGTATTGCCAACGATGGGTGGTCAAACTGCATTGAATCTCGCAAAAGAGGCGGAAGAATTGGGAATCTGGGAAAAGTACAATGTTCGACTCATCGGAGTGGATATCAAAGCAATCGATAAGGCAGAGGACCGAGAAAAGTTTCGTCAGTGGATGATCCAAATGGGAATCCCAGTGGCACCGGCAAGAACAGCGAATTCATTTCTTGAAGGAAAAGAGTTTGCTCAAGAAATAGGGTTTCCATTGGTAATTCGCCCTTCTTTTACTTTAGGAGGAACGGGTGGCGGATTTGTGCATAGCAAAGAATTTTTGGATGAAGCTTTGAACAGGGGACTATCCGCCTCTCCCATACATGAGGTGCTGGTGGAAAAAGCAGTGCTGGGTTGGAAAGAATTTGAACTGGAATTATTAAGGGACGCTAAAGACAATGTTGCCATCATTTGTACTGTAGAAAATTTCGATCCCATGGGAGTCCATACCGGCGACTCCGTAACGGTGGCTCCTGCAATGACCTTAAGTGATACCGCATTTCAGTTGATGCGCAATACTGCCATTCGCATCATGCGAGACCTTGGAAATTTTGCAGGAGGCTGTAATATTCAGTTTGCGCTCAACCCTGAGACTGAGGAGATCATTGCCATTGAAATCAACCCACGCGTGAGTCGCTCTTCTGCCTTAGCCTCAAAAGCCACTGGTTATCCGATTGCTAAGATTGCAGCAAAACTTGCATTGGGCTATAGCCTTGATGAACTCAAAAATCAAATTACCAAAACGACTTCCGCCTACTTTGAGCCCGCATTGGACTATGTGATTGTTAAAGTACCACGCTGGAATTTTGACAAGTTCAAGGGTGCCAACGATACGTTGGGATTACAAATGAAGTCGGTTGGTGAAGTCATGGCCATTGGTCGAAGCTTCACCGAAGCCATTCAGAAAGCCTGTCAGAGTTTAGAAAATAATGCCGTGGGATTAGGTTATTACGGCAAAAGTCTCATGCATGCCGATGAGATCGTGGAATACTTAAAGACGCCAAAATGGGATCGCATATTCCGCATCAAAGATGCCTTGATGATGGGCATCAGTATTAAAACGATCTGCCAGGCTACGCGGATCGACCGCTGGTTCATCTATGAAATCCAAAAAATCGTTGAGATTGAAAAAGAAATTGCACGCTACAGATTGGATACACTTCCGACCGAGCTGATCAAAAAGGCAAAATTGCATGGATTCAGCGATGAACAAATTTGTCGCATTATGCAAGACGGAACAGAGGATGCGCTCTATGAAAAAAGAAAAGCTGCAGGCATAACCCGTGTATACAAGATGGTTGATACCTGCTCTGCAGAATTTGAGGCAAAGACCCCCTATTTCTATAGCAGTTTTGAGAACGGCGGAACCAACGAGAGCAAACGGACCGATAAGAAAAAAATCATCGTGCTGGGATCGGGACCAAACCGAATTGGTCAGGGTATAGAATTCGATTACTGCTGTGTTCACGGTTTATTGGCAATCAAAGAATGCGGTTACGAAGCCATCATGATGAACTGCAACCCAGAAACGGTTTCTACGGATTTCGATATGGCCGATAAATTATACTTTGAACCGGTGTATTGGGAACACCTCTGGGAACTCATCGAATTTGAGCAACCAGATGGAGTGATTGTGCAGTTAGGTGGACAAACTGCTCTCAAGTTAGCAGAGCGGCTTCACGAAAAAGGAATCAAGATCATAGGTACGTCCTTCGACTCAATGGATATAGCAGAAGATCGTGGACGATTCAGCGATTTGCTGAAGAGCCTGGAAATTCCTTATCCCAATTACGGCACTGCTTATAACGTTGACGACGCAGTAGAAGTAGCTCACCAAGTTGGCTACCCTGTACTGGTTCGTCCTTCTTATGTATTAGGCGGACAACGTATGCGCATCGTCATCAACGATGAAGAACTGGAATCAGCCGTAGTGAGTCTCCTTAAGCACATACCAGGAAACAAAATTCTGATTGATCATTTCCTGGATCGCTGCCAGGAAGCTGAAATCGATGCCATCTTTGACGGAGAACAATTCCATGTCATGGGAGTCATGGAACACATCGAGCCTGCTGGAATTCACAGTGGTGACAGCAACGCTGTGTTGCCGGCTTTCAACCTTTCACCCATGGAGGTGACCACCATGGAGTTCTATGCAGAGAAAATTGCCCGGGCCTTGAATATCAAGGGGCTAATCAATATTCAATTCGCAATCAAGAGTGGGCAAGTCTTTGTAATTGAAGCTAACCCGCGTGCATCCCGAACCACTCCGTTTATTGCAAAAGCATACCAAATCCCCTATCTGAATATTGCCACCAAAGTGATGATGGGAACCCATAAACTAAGCGACTTCACATTTGAAAAGAAACTGGAAGGATTCGCAATCAAAGAGCCGGTATTCAGCTTTGATAAGTTTCCGGGTGTAAACAAGGAGTTGGGACCAGAAATGAAATCAACCGGAGAGGCGATACGTTTTGTAAAAGACCTGAGGGATCCCTACTTCAGAACTCTTTACAAAGAACGAAGTATGCACCTGAGTAAATAAACCCTGCGGCGCACAAGTGGTCTTATTGTTAATGCTGGAGTATGAACAACCGGTTATGGATTGTATTGTTAATTTTTATTTCTGCTGTTTCGTATAGCGCTGAAGCTCAGCAAAAAAAATTGGTTTGTATCATAAAAGATGATCATTCTGACGAGCTGATTCCGTTTGCCACCATTCAATTCAAAGGGACAAATTTCACTAAGCTGGCTGACTCAGCAGGCAAATGCATGTTTGTTCTCTCCAAATGGCCAAGCGACTCACTCGTGATAACCTATGCGGGCTTTGAAGACAATGCCCTTGCGTTGGATACTGCCAACTCAGAGATTCAGGTAGAAGTCCGCATGCAAAGAAAAAGAGAAGTTGAGGGTGTGGTAGTAAAAAGCAAACTGAACAGAGGATTGATCCTTTGGAGAAAAATTGTAAAAAATAAAGATTTCCACGACAGAAGGCATTTCAAAAATTTCAGCTACGAATTATACAACAAAATGGAGTTGGACTTGAACAATGTGAATGCCGAGAAAATGCAGAAAGGATTTCTTCCTCCAAAACCTTTTAAGTTTATCCTGAATAATATCGACACGGTATCAGAAGAAAAACCAATTCTTCCAATCTATTTAGTTGAGACACTCAGCGATTACTATGTTGAACAAGACCCGTTGCGTACCAGAGAGGTGATCAAGGCGAATAAATCAATTGGTATCCAAAATGAAAGTGTAAGTAAATTTTTAGGTGGGACTTACCAGAACATCAACGTATACAAAAACTTCATTCCAGTCTTTGATAAAGATTTCGTGAGTCCGATCAGCGATGATGGGGATCTTTACTACAGCTATAAAGTACCGGACACCCAATACATTGCCGGTAAGCGCTATTTCCACCTGGTATTTCAACCAAAACGAAGGGTGGGAAATGTTTTTCATGGAGATGCATGGATTGCAGATTCAAGTTTTGCTGTACAAAAAATGAATCTTCAAGTCACAGAAGAAACATCAATCAATTTCATTGAACGAATCAGCCTTGTGCAGGAATACCAATTGGTAAAAGATAGCTTCTGGTTTTTGTCAAAAGATAAGTTTGTTGCCAATATCAAACTAACTGGGAAAAATAACCTCAGTTTTATTGGTCGCAAAACAACTACCTACACCCATATTCAAGTCGACCAAAAAGAACCTCCTGCTGAAATAGGGAAAAAAGTATTTAACGATAAACGAGCAGAGGTCATTGAGATGAGCGATAGCGCTATGGTAAGAAACGAAGACTACTGGGTGAAAAACAGACATGAAGTACTAAATAAAAACGAAGCCAATTTTTATAAGATGGCAGATACCCTTCTGAATATGCCCGCTTTTGAGCGCTATTCAGAGTGGCTAAAATTCATTGGAACCGGTTATCGACTGGTTGGTAATTATGAAATTGGTCCCTGGATGAACTGGATCAGTGGAAACGCGCATGAAGGGTTTCGTATGCGGTTTGATCTTGGAACTAATTATCATTTCAATAAGAACATTTATTTGTCGTCGTATCTGGCCTACGGCACAAAAGACAGAAAATTCAAGGGCAAGCTTGAATCCCTTTTCATGTTAGGCAAAAATCCGCGCAGCAGCATTCGATTGCTATATAAAGATGATATTGACTATGGTCAGACCTATTACGATGAAGTGGGGTATGATAATTTATTTGCTTTAGCAGTCCGAAAGCAGGCAGTACCGATTAAGCTAATTCAAATCCGAGAACAAAAGATAGAATTTTTTAAAGAATGGAAAGCAGGATTTTCATTAACAACTAACCTGCATCGTGAGCAGTATACACCGATTTTAAATTTGCCTGGCAAAAGTAATTTTTCATCAACCGATCAGCCAGGCAATTTTACAGACATGAAATTCAATTTGAAATTACGGTTTGCTTATTTGGAGCGATTCTTACAAGATGACTTTTTTAGAACCAGTCTCGGCAGTGATTATCCCGTAGTTGAACTTAACTATACCCGTGGACTAAACGGACTACTGGGCGGCAATTATAACTATACTAAACTGAGATTCAGCTTGAGCGATTATCTTAAAATTCCACCTTTGGGCAATCTCTATTATATTTTTTATGCAGGAAGAGTCTATGGAACAGTGCCCTACATGTTATTGAATATTGCACCGGGAAATGAAATTTATTACTACAATAAGTATGCATTCAACCTCATGAACCGGTATGAATATATATTTGACCGGTATGGTGGATTCAATATAGAACATACTATCGGCGCTGGACTCCTTCGGTTTCTACCCAAAAACAATCGTCTAAAATGGCGTCAATTTTGGAACGCTAAAATTTTATGGGGTGGGCTGAGTGATGCAAATGCCAAACTGAATATCAAATCAGATTTTCCATTTGAAACGCTCAACGAAAGAACCTACATCGAATTGGGTACGGGCATTGATAACATTCTTCGTTTTTTTAGAATTGATTTGGTTTGGCGTGTTTCACCTCAACCTATACCATCAGAACGTTACAAGCGTTTTGGAATTTTTGGGAGTTTCCGATTCTCGTTTTAAAAAATTAGGTGCGCATGTTGTCGCATACCTTCAGTATGGTAGTGCAGGCATATTGAATTTCCTCCTCACTAATGGTCAATGGAGGTGCTAATCGCATGCAGTTTTGCGCAAATAGAAACCAGTCGGTGAAAAGTCCTTTTTCAATGCACGAATCAATGATGCGCTTGTTGATGTCCCAAGAATCAAACTCAATGGCCATCAATAAGCCGGCAGTTCGAACTTCTTTAATCATCGGATGATGAAGTAATCGTTTAAACAAGTGGGATTTTTTTTCTACGTCCTGAAGCGTCGTTGAATGTAGGAGTGCTCGAAAACCGGCCAGACCTGCTGCACAGCAAACTGGGTGTCCGCCAAATGTAGAAATATGCCCAAGTACCGGATCATGGGTCAGTGCCGACATCATCTCTCGGGAAGCGATGAATCCTCCCAATGGCATTCCTGCACCAAATGCTTTACCGACTAATAAAATATCAGGAACAATTCCAGTTTTCTCAAAAGCAAATAAGGTTCCGGTTCTGCCCATTCCGGTTTGAATTTCATCTAGAATAAGCAATGCCCCAACTGCTGAACAGCGCTCACGGAGTTTTTTCATCCATTCAATAGATGGAGTCACCACTCCGCGTTCTGCTTGAATAGGCTCTGCAATTACACAGGCAGTTTCGTGATCTATCATTTGCAACGCATCCAGATCGCCATGCGTTAAATGAATGATACCCGGGAGCAATGGCCGAAATGCATTCCGCCAGTATTCGCTTCCCATCACGCTGAGTGCTCCTTGCGTGGAACCATGATACGACTGTTCAAATGCTACAATTTTGGGCTTACCGGTGAACCGTTTAGCAAGTTTCATTGCCCCCTCGGTAGCTTCGGTCCCGGAGTTGGTATAAAACACGCTATCTAAAGAAGCAGGAAGTTGATCGGTGATGGCCCTCGCATATTGAACTTGTGGAGATTCTATCAATTCACCATAAACCATTACATGCAAGTAAGCATCGATTTGATGTTTGGCAGCGGCTACAACATCGGGGTGACGGTGACCCATATTGCAAACACTAATTCCACCAATAAGATCAAGGTATTCCTTTCCGGAAGCATCCCACATCGTACATCCTTCAGCACGGACGATCTCAATTGAAAGCGGTGCACCAGAGGTTTGTCCTACATGCCGCAAAAAAAGGTCACGTTGATTCATTCCTCAAAATTGCACAATAAGCATAACTTTAGCCAAAAATTATGCCCTGCATCCTTCCCGTGGAGGGAACTTCACCTCAATTTGGAGAAAATTGCTTTTTAGCTCCTAATTCCACCATCGTAGGAGATGTCATAATGGGAAACGACTGCAGTGTTTGGTTCAATGCCGTAATTAGAGGGGATGTCCATTTTATTCGTCTGGGAAATAAAGTCAACGTCCAGGACAATGCGGTGATTCATTGTACGTACCAGCGCTTCCCAACACAAATTGGAAATAATGTAAGCATAGGTCACTCCGCTATCGTTCACGGTTGTACCATACACGATGATGTATTGATTGGTATGGGAGCAATTGTGATGGATGGAGCAGTCATTCACAGCAATTCAATTGTTGCTGCGGGTGCAGTCGTATTAGAAGGTACCGTTATACCGGAAGGATCTATTTTTGCTGGAGTACCGGCAAAAAAAGTAAAAGACATTACCAAAGAAAAAATCAGCGGAGAAATACAGCGTATTGCTAATAATTACGTTCGGTATAGCGACTGGTTCAGGGGATCTTAATCACCACTCATTTTCTGGAATGCTATCCAGAATCGTACAATAACTAATGTACCGCTCTTGGTCAATCTGCTCATCCACGACAGCCTGTTTTATTGCACAACCCGGTTCATTGATATGCATACAGTCATTGAACTGGCATCCCTCCATGAGCTGAAGCATTTCAGGAAAATAGTGAGCTAACTCATTTCGGGGTATCCCCGCAATTGCAAACTCGCGCATTCCTGGCGTATCGATGAGCTTGCCAGAACCTGGCAGGTCGTACATTTCCGCAAAGGTTGTGGTATGCATCCCCTTTCCACTCCATTCACTTACTTCCTGTGTTCGAATGTTGGATCCGGTTAAGATCTCATTTATAAGACTCGACTTACCCACTCCTGAATGACCACTGATTAATGTTGTCTTATCTCTTAGTAAATGCTCGCATTCATGCAAACCGACTTTATCTTCAACTGAAGTGAGTAAAACGGTGTACCCTATGCTGCTGTATACTCGCTTACGGTCCTCAAAAAATGCCCCATCCTCTTCTGTATAGATGTCTGATTTATTAAATACAATAATGGCTGGAATGTGGTACGCCTCGCAGGTAACCAAAAAACGATCGATGAATCCCATTGATGTTTTAGGAGATCGAAGGGTAGCTATGAGCATGGACTGATCGATGTTTGAAGCGATGATGTGCTGCATTCGACGATTGGACGGTGAAACTCGATTCACATAATTTTTTCGGGGATGCAAGGCCGTGATCACTGCCCGCTGCTCTTCCGTAGCCTCTAATTCAAAGTCTACTTCATCTCCAACTGCAATGGGATTTGTGGAAGTGATGCCATCGATTTTAAATTTTCCTTTCAAACGACCCTGAAAGGTTTCTCCCTGGGTATCACGAATGGTATACCAGCTTCCGGTCGACTTATATATGGTTCCGCTTTTTATCATTGGGATGCTAACTCAGGTACCGAGCAACAATGGGCATCCTGCGTCCAATGCCAAATGCTTTGGTGCTTACCCGAATGATGGGACAAAACTGGTTTCGTTTATATTCATTCATGTTCACCATTTTGAGTACGCGCATCACCAAAGATGGATCAAATCCCGATTGTATGATTTCTTGAGGCCCTTTTCTTCTTTCAATATAGAGGTAGAGGATTCGATCCAGTACTTCATACTCGGGCAAACTATCGCTGTCCTTTTGATTTGGCCGTAATTCAGCAGAAGGCGGCTTGATCAAAATATGTTCAGGAATGCTATTCGATTGTTGATTGATGAAGCGTGCGAGTGCAATCACTTGCGATTTGTACAGGTCTCCCAAAATACTGAGTCCCCCTGCCATATCACCATAGAGTGTTCCATACCCGGTTGCAAGTTCACTTTTATTTGAGGTGTTGAGCAGTACGTAACCAAATTTATTTGCCAAGGCCATCAACAGATTACCGCGGGATCGGCTTTGAATATTTTCCTCTGCTATACCAAATGGAGTATTCGCAAACAACGGATCCAGGGAGTGCAAAAAGGATTCGTAGATGGTTGTGATGGGCACAATATGATAGGGAGTACCAAGTGTTGTGCTCAAGGCAACTGCATCAGTAACTGAGTGATCAGATGAAAACTGCGAGGGCATCAACACAGCCGTTACATTATCTGCACCCAACGCTTCAGCAGCAATGCACAATGCAACTGCAGAATCAATTCCCCCACTACTTCCTAGGATAGCTTTTCGAAATCCCATTTTTTGGAAATAGTCTTTAACGCCCAGAACCAAAGCAGACTTGACCTGATCGATGTTGTGGTCGTTGGTTAAATAATCCAGGATTTGTGCTGGATCAGTTGATTTTGCCACACGCATATCCTTGCCTACCCTACTTGCAGAAGAAGATGAATCCGGTGAAGGATTGTACAAATCGTTTGTGCTGATTAAGCACCGATCTTCTTCAAAGTACTTGAGTTCTTTTTTGAGTTCTCCAGAAGCAGCGTACACCAAGCTTCCACCGTCAAAAACAATTTCTGTTTGGGACCCTACCGCATTGCAGTAGATCATCGGTATCTTGTACTTAAGTACATTCATCCGAATCACCTCCTTTCGATCATCGTCATGATCATAGTCAAATGGCGATGCAGAAATATTGATCATGAGATCAGGCGACTGCTTCATTAATTCATCCATGGGACAAATTCGATATAGAGGGTTATCCCCCAAATTCCAAATGTCCTCACAGATGGTCAAAGCAATGCGCTTGCCTTTGAACTCCACTGTATTCCATTCATACGCAGGTTCAAAATACCGATACTCGTCAAAAACATCATAATTAGGCAGCAACGTTTTGTTTGCTTGTCCCATTATTTTCCCGCTATACAGCAGCAAGGCTGAATTAAATAGATCTTTACCCTCTTTGATCGGATTACGGGTTGGTGCTCCAACAATGATCCCGATTTCATTAGAATATGCCGCTATTTCCAGAACTGCCGCTTCACATTGCGCGATGAAATCCTCAAATTCAAGGAAATCACGTGCCGGATATCCGCATATACTGAGTTCTGAGAAAACGATAAGATCTGCACCTGCGTTTTTCGCCCTTTCTACTTCTCCAAGGATTTTATCCTTGTTCAGCTGAAAATTGCCAACATGGTAATTCTGTTGAGAAAGGAAGACATTCATTGGGCAAAATTGAGGAATAAAGGCGAGAAAATTATGGTTTATCTATTTTTACATTATGAACAGTCGTATTCTTTCGGTTGGGGCTCATTTACTCCTTGGATGCTTGTTATTTGCCTGCACTTCACAAAAAGATGCCCCGGATGTGAGCGAAGTAGAAGTTCCACTGGAACTAATTCGTTACGAAAAAGATTTTTTTGCAATGGACACAACTCAATTGGATACCGCATTGAATAAGCTGTACCAAAAAGAGGAAGCGTTCACGGTTGATTTTTTGACAAAAATCATGGGTTTGCAGGATGTCGACAGTTCCCTGTGGTCACAATCGGTCAAGCAATTCATAACCACCTACCGTTCTGTTTTTGAAATCACAAAAAACAAGGACAAAGAAATCGATGACGCAGTAGGAGAAATACAAATGGCTTTACGGTATGTAAAACATTATTTCCCGAAGTATGAATTACCAAAAAAAGTGATCACGTTCATCGGTCCCCTTGACGCCTTTGCCTATGGGCAAACAGGTGGTGGCGGTGAAATCATCACTCCTGAAGCCATTGGAATTGGACTACAGTTGCACCTGGGTGCAGATGCTTCTTTCTACAATAGCGATGAAGGTTTGCAGATGTATCCGACCTACTTATCTCGTCGATTCACCGTTCAGAATATTCCGGTCAACGCAATAAAAAACATCGTGGATGATATCTATCCCCCACTCAACCCTGGAGCCAACCTCTTGGAAATGCTAATCGATCATGGGAAGCGCATGCACTTGCTGGATCTCTTTCTACCTGATTTTTCCGATTCGCTAAAACTTGGATATACCGCTAATCAATTAAAGGGAATGGAAGAAAACGAGGGCTTCATCTGGAACTACTACAAAGAAAATAACTTACTCTACGAGAATGATTATTTAAAAATTCGCTCGTTTATTACGGATGGTCCAAGCACTGCTGAATTTGGACTTGGCTCACCAGGCTTCACATCCTTATTTATGGGGAGACAAATCGTGCGTGCGTACCTCGACAAGGTGCCGGACGCAACCATTGATCAATTGTTAGCCACAGATGCCCAGACAATTTTGAAAACATCCGGTTATCGACCAAAGTGATCCGGACGTCCCATGTGATGCATGAAACGCACGTGGGAAGCTATTGCAGCGCGAGTGGAATGAAAGTATAAATAGTGTATTCCAAATTTTGAGCAGGTATCGCTTACAATTTTACTAAGGGCCGGATAGTGTATGTGGCTGATACGCGGAAAAAGATGATGTTCAATTTGATAATTTAAGCCTCCAACAAACCAGGTGATGAACCGATTGGAGAAGGCAAAATTTGCAGTCGTCTTCACCTGATGGATAGCCCATTCATTTTCAATTTTAACAGGGTCTGTTCCTGCTACCTCAAATTCAGCATGCTCAACCACGTGTGCAAGTTGAAAGACGATTGCCAATGTAAGTCCCAATGTAAATTGACTCAAGACAAATCCAATCAACCACCATTTCCATCCCACTAAAATAATTGGCATCACGATATAGAATGCAATGAAAAACAATTTACCCAACCAAAATAAAACATGCTCTTTAAGGTCCATGGGTTTCAATGGAGTGGTATATACTTTTTTTGAAAAGTATTTAATGTAATCCATAAAGAACATAAAGAGAGAAGTAAACCCATACAGGAAAAACATGTAGATGGCCTGGAACCGATGAACAGGTTTTAATGGCTGAGATGAACATTGCCGTAAAAAAGGCATGTTATTGATGTCGTCATCCACCCCATCCACGTTGGTGTACGTATGGTGAATGATGTTGTGTTTCAATTTCCAAAGAAATGCATTGCCACCTAAAAAGTTATTGGTGAGACCAAAAACTTCATTTACCCAGCCGCGGGTAGAAAAGCTTCCGTGACAAGCATCGTGCATGATATTAAAACCAATGGCCGCCATGTTGAAGCCAAATACAATCCACAACGATGCGGTAAGAAGCCAGGGCATCTCAACAAACATCAGAAGCAGGTAAAGTCCCACTGCAGAAGGCAATAAAATAGCTGTTTTGAGGTAAAGGCGCCAGTTTCCAGTTTTTTTTATGCCATTTTTTTCAAAATAGGCATCAACTTCCGCTTTGAGCGTGTTGAAAAAATCACGATTGCTGTTGTTGAATGTCACGCGATAGCCCATGCTTCACTGTTTGATGTAGTGTAAAATTACAGCCATTAAATGAGAAAAAGCATTAATTTCTTTTGAAGGGAGCTTCGAGCTGAAATACGGGAATATTCACCTCAAAACGCTGACGCGTATGCATGTTCTCCATAAGGTAGGTTCCGAACATCTTACCCAATTCTGATTTAAGATTACACCCGGAAATGTATTGGTACTGATCATTCGGAGCTATGATCGGTTGCACCCCAATCACTCCTTCACCCTCTACTTCGCGTTGCTCTGCATTGCTATCGTATATGAACCAGTGCCTGCGCAATAGTTGCACTGGATAGGAGTTATTGTTTTGAATGGTAACGCGATAGGCAAACATGTACTCCAATTGCAAAGGATTGGAGTAATCCGGTTGATAGAATTGTTCTACGCTGATTTTGATTCCTTCAGTTACCTTGAAAACCATAATCGGAGGTTAGTCAAATTTAAAAAATTTGTACATTTCATATTCAATAACACCATGCACATGAAAAAGTTCTTACTTCCAGCCGCATTGGCATTGACCAACCTGGCATCATTCTCACAGGGCAGAACCGGTGATCCAAAATTATCAGAAGCGTGGGAACCCGTTCCTGCTGTTGTTCAACCGGGTAAGACTGCTCAGGATGCCCCGGCTGATGCCATTATTTTATTCAACGGAAAAGACTTTAATTCCTGGACAGGGAAAAATGGAAAAAAAATAGAATGGACCATTGCCGATGATGCAATGACTGTAAAAGGAGGTAGTGGTGAAATTTCTACTCGGCAAGGTTTTGGTGATTGTCAACTGCACATTGAATGGAGGACACCTGCTGTTGTGAAAGGCGAAGGACAAGGGAGGGGTAACAGCGGCATATTCCTCATGGGCAGGTATGAATTGCAGGTGCTGGATAGCTATAACAATAAAACGTACTCAAATGGTCAGGCTGCAAGCATTTACAAGCAACTCATTCCATTGGTGAATGCTTCAAGGGGACCCGGCGAGTGGCAGACCTATGATATCATATTCATTGCACCCCGCTTCTCTCCAGATGGACGCGTTCAATCCCAGGCCCGAATTACCGTATTGCATAATGGTGTTTTGGTCCAAAACAACGTAGCGCTATGGGGAGGAACGGAATACATTGGCATTCCTGAATACAAAGCGCATAGCATGAAAGAACCTTTGATGCTGCAGGATCACGGAGATGCAGTAAGCTTTAGAAATATCTGGATCAGGGAACTGTAATACCATTTTGTAGCTTGACTTCTCGGATTGTTGAAGTCAATTCATCAAGTACGCGATGAAGATCATCCATTGATGATACTCCTTCGGTAATGAGCATGAAATTCCTACCGGTTTGTTTGAGATGACTTTTATTTGTTTTGGTTTGCAGGTGCACCAGTAAAGCATTAAAAGTGAGTGATTGGAAATAAGGAGAGTCCGGATTATTCACAAAAAAGCACTTCAGTGTTTCTTGTTTTAAGATCATGCGCTCAAATCCGATATCAACAGCCAATCTCCTGCATCGAACAGTAGTAAATAAATCACTCACACAAGAAGGCATAGGTCCGAAGCGGTCTACCATTTCCGTATAAAAACTACTCAATTCATCTTCGTCTCTACAATTATCCAAACGGGCATACAAGGATAAACGCTCTGCAATTTGCTCCACATAATGATCCGGAATATGAATTTCAAGATCGGTATCAATTGTGCAGTCTTGCACGAAATCATCTTGCTTGCTGATCTCTTCTTTGAAGACCTCTCTAAAGCTGGTTCGTTTAAGTTCCCGAATGGCTTCGTCTAAGATCTTTTGGTACATCTCAAATCCAATCTC
>JAFMES010000002.1 GCA_017856605.1 Chitinophagaceae bacterium | reverse complement strand
GTACGACTCCCCCTTCGCCGATCAAATCCGTTTCAAGCACGGAGCTGATGTCAAAAACTTTGATGCAAGCGCACACATAGAAAAAGCGGATCTCGATTTGATGGATCGCTTCGCTCAGTTTGCGGTACTTGCTGCCAAAGAAGCTGTTCAGCAGTCGGGGTTTCAATTCAACGAAGACAATGCATATCGCACTGCAGTCATTTGCGGAACCTCCATCGGTGGCGTGCATGCGCAAGAACAATCGTATTACGACCTCTATCGCGAGAATAAAACAAGAGTCCATCCGCTTTCCATTCCCAAGACCATGCCCAATGGTGCTGCAAGCAACATCAGTATGCAAATGGGAATCAGGGGACCCGTTTATACGATCTCCACTGCTTGTGCGTCTTCCAATCATGCCATCGGAAATGCATTCTGGCTCATCCGAAGCGGTGTGTGCGATCAGGCCATTGCAGGCGGTAGTGAAACACCTTTCACGTATACATTTTTAAAAGCATGGGAAGCCATTCGGGTGGTTGCTCCGGATACCTGTCGACCGTTTTCAAAAACCCGACAAGGAATGATCTTGGGTGAGGGCGGTGGAATGCTCATGCTCGAAACACTAGAGCACGCTCAACAACGAGGTGCTACTATACTAGGCGAGATCATCGGATTTGGTATGACCAGTGATGCTTCACACATAACCAAACCGGATCAACTAGGAGCAGAACGAGCGATGTCACTGGCGCTCAAAGATGCAGGCATTACTCCAGAACAAATCGACTACATCAATGCACACGGCACTGCTACACTGGTAAACGATGCCATGGAAACAGCAGCTGTTAAATCAGTTTTTGGAACCCATGCCGCTCAACTGGCCATCAGCTCTACAAAATCGATGCATGGTCACGCACTGGGTGCCACCAGCTCGCTGGAAGCAATCGCCACGGTTATGGCACTGAAAGAAGGTATTCTTCCTCCTACTGCCAACTTTGAAGAAAAAGATGAAGCCTGTGATCTGGATGTAGTCCCCAACGCCTCTCGTCCAAAGAATATACGCTATGCTCTTTCCAATGCGTTTGCGTTCGGGGGACTCAATGCGGTTCTTGCATTCAAGAAATGGGAAGGCAATTAGCTTTCTTACCTTTGCCACTCCATGGGACAAAAAAAATTGAAACGCTTTGCGGAAATCGCCTCATTCGCGAACGTTCTTGAATATCCAACTGACATTGCGGGAAAATGGCATGATCATTTTGGTAATCATCATCCCATCACATTGGAACTGGCTTGTGGCAAAGGAGAATACAGTGTGGGGTTGGCCACACTCCACCCCGAGCGCAATTATATTGGCGTTGATATCAAAGGAAATCGCATCTGGGTAGGTGCTAAACAATGCATTGAACGAAAACTCACCAACGTTGCGTTCATTCGTTCGCAAATCGGTTTGATTCAAAATTATTTTGTGGCAAAGGAAGTGAACGAAATCTGGCTTCCATTTCCAGATCCGCAACTGCGTTCATCCAAATGCAAACGCAGGCTCACTCATCCGGAATTTTTACGCAAGTATCAACAAATCCTGTCGCCTGGCGGTTATATCCACCTGAAGACGGATTCTCCGGTACTGTATCGTTTCACAAAAACAGTGATTGAGCTATATGGACTGGAACTGTTTCACGATTCGGATGATATACGAGACGATGTTAAACAGATCCCGGAATTGTTGATAAAAACTCACTACGAGGGACTCGACATTGCCAAGAGTAACCGGATCCATTATCTTAAATTCGCATTGAAAGGAAATCTGGATCCTGCATTGGATGCTGTTCTCCTGGAACGCGTAAAGGATGAAGAGAAAAGCAATGAAGAAGAAACTGATTGAAGGAGAACATTTCTATTACAATGAGCAAGGATACATGGTGCTCACTGCGAAGTACCATTTAGAAAATGGAAACTGTTGTGGCAATGGATGCATGAATTGTCCGTATGACCACATCAACGTACCCGAACCCAAGCGTTCAGAGCTGAAAGAACGGCTCAACAAAAAGCAAAATGCAGCGTAATTTTTTTGAAGATGTTTTCGAAGTTGTGCGATTGATTCCTAAAGGTCGCGTTACCAATTATGGAAGCATTGCAAAATACCTCGGCAGTGGTCTTTCTTCCCGCATGGTGGGATGGGCCATGAATGCATCACACATCGCAGATCCTCCTGTACCTGCGCAACGCGTAGTCAATCGCAATGGTTTGCTTACCGGTAAGCATCATTTTGCAACCCCTACGCTGATGCAGGAACTGTTGGAGAAAGAAGGAGTGAAAGTCGTGAACGATAAGGTTGTCGACTTTCAAAAATTATTCTGGGATCCCAATAAGGAGCTGGAGCTCTGATTAGGCGTAATAGGGACTGATCATCCAATACACCACTACCCCCGTCACGGAAACATAAAACCAAATCGGCCAGGTAATCTTTGCCAGCTTGCGGTGTTGAGGCCATTCTGCAACCAATGCGCGATAAGAAGTATATAAAATGAATGGCAAAATGATGCCAGCCAAGATGATGTGTGTGATCAATATGAAATAATAAACAGTCTTCATGATGCCTTCACCTCCATAGGTGGTGGATTCAGAGAGCAGATGGTGACAGATATACGAAACCAAAAAAAGCAACGAGAGAACCATGGCGCTCATCATAACTTTTTTATGCAAGCTGTAGCGACCGCGTTTGACAGATAGGAGTCCCACCAACAACAAAAACGAAACTGCAGAATTGATGACTGCATTCAACTGCGCAAACACGTGTACATTAAAAGGCAACGCAATATCAACCTTGATGCGGGAGAGAAATACCACTGCAACAAATACAATGATTGAGAATAGAATAATTAGTAGGTTAGCGAGTTTATCGTTTTTCTGAAAAGTTGCTGGTAACATATAGAAGGTTTTAGTTCTTACTTTCTAAAAAGGTTGCGCTTCTTTTTCTTATCCCGCTCCATACTGAGCAAAACAACATCTTTTATTAGGCGATCCAAATTCACGCTGTCCATTCCATTGTACCAGCCGCGCACTACGCGGTCGCGATCCAATAGAAAGAATTTCTCCGTATGTATGAACCCTGTATCGATGTTTCCTCCCGAAGCAATGTTCGCTTTGAACTCGTTGAGCGCTATATCATAAATCTCATCTTTGGAACCCGTAAGCATCCACCAGGTATCGTGATCGATGGAAAAGCGATCTCCGTACGCTTTTATTTTTGAAACCGTATCCCGAGCGGGATCAACCGTAAACGAAACAAAGCGAACGATAGTATCTGTTTTTTTGAACGCATCTTGCAATCGCTTCATGTTGCGGGTGAGCGTGGGACAAATAGTTGGACAGGAAGTGAAGAAAAAATCAGCAATGATAATTTTATTTCCAAAATCTTCTATTCCCACTTCTTTTCCGAGCTGGTTGGTCAATTTGAAAGGTCGCACCTTGTGCCATACCGTATCGTTCACTTGTTTACCCTTCTCTGTTTTCACCACTACTGTATCATAGAAATAGCGACGGGGCATTTGTACGGCATCCTTGCTGAGTTTTTCTACAAACAGATAGCTGACCACGGGAAGGACAATCACTACTAACAAGGCTATCAGGGTTCTTTTTTTCATCTCTATCTATTAACAAAAAAAGCACCATCAGGTTTTAGCCGAACGATGCTTTCTCTAAAGAATTCTATGTACATCAGTGCTTCCCGCTATCGTGTTGCTCAGTTGGAGCAGCCGCAGGTGCACCATTATAGGTATTGCGGAGATTCCTCCAAGAGGCGCCATCCCACAAGAAAGCAGCGATGAACCAAATGAACAACAATAAAGGAACTACGATCGTCATGATCAGATTCTTGATCTCATCGCCGAGGTGCATGAATACTCCCACGATGTAGAAGGCTTTTGCAAGTGATAAGATCACGATGGCTCCCTTGAGGAAAAGCTTCAATGCATCTGCCATTGGGAAGGCGTACATCGCCAGACCCAATCCCAATTCAATGACCGTGATCACCGATAAGATGACCGTCGTTTTAATGATCTTTTTTACAACCTCATTTCCGCCGGGTTCGTGGTGGAAGGTTACTTCTTGTACGCTATGTTCCATAATAATGTATTGGTCGTTTTAAATAAGATAGAAGCAAAGGAATACGAATACCCAAACCAGATCAACGAAGTGCCAGTACAAACCAGCTTTCTCGATCATCAGGTAGTGTCCTCTTCTTTCAAATGTTCCATTCATGGCCATCACGAGCATCACAATGTTGATGATCACGCCGGAGAACACGTGGAATCCGTGGAATCCGGTGATGCCGAAGAAATAGCCACCGAAGGCAACAGGTCCGGGTGTTGAAACATGATGACCCTCATGTCCAGTGACATTTGCGGCTGGTCCCCATGGGTTCATGCTCACAGTTGTTCCGAGTTCTTTCACCTGACCATCCATCAATACCAGGTGATCTCCGGTAATGAGGTGCGTCCATTCCCATGCCTGGCATCCAAGGAATGCCAATCCACCGATGATGGTCCAAATCATCCACTTCACCACTCCTTTTTTATCCATATTGTGACCGGCATGCACAGCGAGCACCATGGTAACGGAGCTCACGATCAGAATGAAGGTCATCAAACTCACGAATGCAAGAGGAAGGTTTGCGTGTCCGGCGAACGGAAATGCATTGAATACCACGTTGGGATCAGGCCAATAGTTTTGGCTGAAACGAATGGTACCATACGAAATCAGAAATGCACCGAAGGTGAACGCGTCACTCATCAGGAAATACCACATCATCAATTTCCCATACTCCACGTTGAACGGGCTTCTGCCTCCGTTCCACCATTTGGTTTCCATTTGTGCTTGGGCTGTTGCCATGCTATTACTTGTTTTAAGGTTCAGCTCAACTAGATGATCATTTCATCCAATTGAAAAATATGAATAAGTAGATCCATAACGCATCTACAAAATGCCAATAGGTTGCCGCTATTTCCAGCGGTAAACTGCTGTAGGTCCTGCTCGTGGTGCTCACGGCTTTGATTGCAATCACCATCAAAGCAATCACTCCACCCAGCACGTGCAATCCGTGCAAACCGGAGATGGCCAACAAGAAGGAATACGACGCATTGGATCCGGCACCGACTAGTCGAATACCATTTTCACCCAACGCATTGAATCCTACTACCTGCAGCAATAAAAAAAGAGCTCCGAGTGCAGCAGTAGTCACCATCCATCTTCTATAAGCAACCATTTCGCGTGCGCGGATTGCTTTGAGTGCAAGATGCACGGTAAGACTGCTTACAACGATGGTGACAGTGGAATACCAAAATACCATCGGTATTTCCAGCATCATCCAACTGGCTTGGCTGCGCTTGACGATGTACGCACTGGTTAAACCAGCGAACATCATCAGTATGCTTCCCATCGCTACCCACAAGGTGAACTTATGGGGATGTATTTTTCGTTTCTGCTCACTCATCGCTTGCATCATCTTTCAATTTTTTTCTACCCCATCTTGTCGGCTAACAACGACAACAAGACTACAGGTAAGTAGATATAGGAACCAAACATCACGCGCCGTGCTGATGCCACATCCATTTTTCTAAATAACTGAATGGATTGCCAAAGCATCGCCAGATTCGCTACTGCTACGATCACCAAGCTCACCGATCCCGACATGCCCAACACAAACGGCAATACACCGATGGGAAGAAGCAGAACGGAATACAGAATCGCTTGGACCGCTGCATATCGGGTTGGACCGCCTGTTGAAGGCAAGAGACGAAAACCGGCTCTGGTGTAATCATCGTGTGCAACCCAGGCAATGGCCCAAAAATGGGGGAACTGCCAAAAGAATTGCAACGCGAACATTACCCATCCACCAATGCCCAAGTCCGGATCCCCAGCAGCCCAGCCAATGAGGCAAGGCAGTGCACCAGGAATGGCGCCAACCAGAACAGCAATCGAATGCACTTTTTTCAACGGAGTATAAATGAATCCGTAGAGAAAAAGACTGAATGCTGACAACCCCGCTGCGGTCCAGTTGAACCAGAGACCAAGGATGAAAATGCCGAAGACAGCTGCAACTACAGAAAATGTAGCGGCTTCGTCGACTGACATCCTACCGGACGCAAGCGGACGATTCGCCGTTCGCTTCATGATCGCATCGGTATCTTTCTCTGCAATCTGGTTGATGGCATTGGCGGCACCTGTTACCAGGAGTCCACCTGCAAAAAGTAAAAGAACTGATATGCCATCGAACTCCACCCCGGGAACCAGTAGGTAACATACCACAGATGAGAACACCACAGTGAAACTGAGCGTGAACTTCATCAGCTGCTGATAATCTTTCAGCTTGGATGATACCGTTGATGCCTCCCTTCCCTTCGTTTCATTCGTGTGCATCAAAATTTATTTTGTGCCGCATGACCTTGCGATCAAACGGCGATCGGTCAATGCTTCGACTCGTGCTCTCCTACTGCCTCAGTCTGTGGGATGAATTCTCTTCCATCCTTTCCATAATCATACGCCCAACGGTGCACTTCTGGAATATCACCAGGCCAGTTTCCATGACCGGGATTGATGGGAGTAGTCCATTCCAATGTGTTGGCGCCCCATGGGTTTTGCGACTTCACCTTTCTACCCTTGAATATGGAATAGAAGAAGTTGAAGACAAACAACAACTGAACGGCAAATACAACCATCGCTACTGTACTGATGAATCGATTCATATCTGCAAACTGGTTGAACGACTGCCAGTTGCTCCAATCGGTATAACGACGGGGCATACCTGCAAGACCAGAGTAATGCATGGGCCAGAAAATCAAGTAAGATCCTACGAGGGTTACCCAGAAATGGATGTACGCCATCGTGTTATTAAGATAACGTCCGTACATCTTAGGAAACCAATGGTATACACCAGCAAACATTCCAAAGAATGAAGCAACACCCATTACGATGTGAAAGTGTGCCACAACAAAATAGGTATCGTGCAAATGAATATCCAATGTTGAGTTACCCAGGAAGATACCAGTCAATCCACCAGAGATGAACAAACTCACAAAACCAATCGCAAACAACATCGCAGGAGTGAAGCGAATATTACCACGCCAGATCGTAGTCAACCAGTTGAATACCTTGATTGCAGATGGAACCGCAATCAATAACGTAAGCAACACGAAGAATGCGCCAAGGAACGGATTGAGTCCCGTTACAAACATGTGGTGTGCCCAAACCAGGAAGGCGAGGATACAGATGGCAAACAACGAGCCTACCATCGCGAGGTATCCGAAGATGGGTTTCCGTGAATTCACAGAAAGGATTTCAGAAACCATTCCCATTGCAGGCAACAGGATGATGTATACTTCAGGATGTCCTAAGAACCAGAACAAGTGTTGGAACAGAATTGCTGAACCACCCTCGTTGGGAAGAATTTCTCCTTTTACAACAATGTCAGAAAGATAGAAGCTGGTACCCAGGTTGCGATCAAACAACAACAACACCGCTCCGGAAAGTAATACAGGGAAAGAAAGTACTCCGAGTACGGCAGTGAAGAAGATGGCCCAGATGGTCAACGGCAAGCGCGTCATGCTCATGCCTTTGGTACGCAGGTTCAAAATCGTAGAGATGTAATTCAAACCACCCAGCAATGAAGAAACAATGAACAGTGCCATAGAGATGAGCCAGAAATCCATTCCCAATTTGGAACCTTCACTGGCCTGACCCAATGCACTCAGTGGTGGATAGATGGTCCATCCGCCGGAAGCGGGACCGGTTTGAATGAAGAGCGATGCGAACATCACCACACTTGCAAGGAAGAAGAACCAGTAGCTCAGCATGTTCAGGAATCCTGATGCCATGTCGCGCGCACCTACCTGCAGAGGGATAAGAATGTTAGCGAACGTTCCGCTGAGACCGGCTGTCAACACGAAGAATACCAGAATGGTTCCGTGCATGGTCACCAGCGCATAATAAAAATCATTGGAGATCCTTCCACCAGCAGCCCACTTACCAAAGAGGTCCTCCAAAAATGGAAACGACATCTCGGGATAACCCAACTGCAAACGGAAGAGGACAGAGAACAATCCACCGATAATCGCCCAAATAATACCGGTGATGAGGAACTGCTTGCCGATCATTTTATGATCGGTACTAAAAATGTACTTCGTCAGGAACGACTCCTCATGGTGATGGTCGTGACCATGTGAATCATGAGCGTCGTGCGAATGTACTTCTGCAACTGCATGACCGTGTTTGATTGCTTCGCTACTCATTGTTCAATTTTTATGGTTTTGATTCAGGCTGTGCTGCTTCTTTAACTACTGCATACTGTGGCTTCTTGGAAGCCATCCATGCATCATATTCTGCTTGTGTTTCCACAACAATCACACCCCGCATGGAGTAGTGACCGCTTCCGCACATTTGATCGCAAGAGATTTCATAAACAAAATCTTTGTTGCCGGTGATCTCTTTCATTTGTGCAGTAGTATACTTTGGCGTGAACCAAAGTGTAGTAGGAATACCGGGAACGGCATCCATTTTGAGACGGAAGTGTACCAATCCCACGTCATGAATCACATCCTGCGCATTGATCACCAACTGCACAGGCTTACCCACAACGAGGTGCATTTCGGTTGCTTCGATGTCATCGTGACTGGCTTCGTCTTCCCAATCCACACCCAATGCATTACCATTGGAGGCATCGGTAAGTCGATAATTCTTTCTGCCCAATACATTGTCTTTTCCTGGATAACGCATCATCCAGTTGAATTGCTTGCCGGTAATCTCCACTACCTGTGAATCTTTTGGAGCATCGCCGGTGATCTTGAACCAGTAGAACAATCCAAATCCCACCAATACCGTAAGGAAGATAGCAGGCACCACTGTCCAGATCAATTCCAACTTGTTATTGTGCGGGAAAAAGAAAACCTGACGTTTTTCACTGTACTGATATTTGTAAGCAAACCAGAACAGCAAAATCTGAGTGATAAAAAATACCAGTCCCGTTACCGCCAACGTAATCCAAAGCATGAAGTCAATTTTCTCTCCATGATCAGAAGCAGCTGGCTGCACCAACAGGGTTTTTTCGTAGAACAACTCATTGCACCACCACGCACCGATCAATCCCAGTACGAGGAAGACAATGAACAGAAACGCATTGATGCGGTTGTTCTGCCTAAAGGCTTTCTCTTCGCCTTTCAGCACGGACACGTACTCGCTCGCTTTGGCGATCTGGAATGTTACCACGAAGGCCAGCGTCAGAATGGCTAAAATGAAATAACCCGACATTGCTCAATTGTATTTTGTTAATGAATTCATGTTTCGCTTGTTGATCCTTAGGTATGGTGAATCGTACTCTCTTTGAAGAAAGGATGATGCATTGCCGTCAGCGGTTTTTTCGCCAACGCTCTGCCCACCAAGAGCATGATCAATCCGGCATACAGAATCAGAATACCGAATTCAAACCATCCTAAGCTGTAGTGTTCACCCAAAGGTCCTGGCATCACCATCTGATAGAAGTCGATCCAGTGTCCCAATATAATGATCACGGCAAGGAAGGTCACCGTAGTATAATTTCTTTTCGATCCCCTTCTCATCAACAACAAGAAAGGCACCGCAAAATTCACAATGAGGTTGAGGAAGAACAATCCCCTGTAAGGTCCCTGCATACGGGGCTTGAAGTAAACGGTCTCCTCAGGAATGTTGGCATACCAGATCAGCATGAACTGGGAATACCACAAATACGTCCAGAAAACAGAGAACGCAAACATGAACTTACCCAAGTCATGCAGGTGTTCTTCGGTTACATATTCAAGGTGATCGTTGTTCTTTAGATAAATAACGTAGAGTGCAACAAGCGACATACCCGCTACAAACGAACTCACAAATGTATACCAGCTGTACATGGTAGAATACCAGTGCGCATCAATGCTCATGAGCCACAACCAAGGAATGGTTGAACCCACGGTGAGTCCAAAGAACACCACAAAAATTGCACCCCACACGGTATTGTTCCAGATGAATTTTTTTGCACCTTCTTTTTCCATGGGCTCATCGGCCTGTGCAGATAATTTTCTCATTTTAGCTCCTACCCACGACCAAATTCCGACGGAAATCAAGGTCCATGCAAAAAAGAAAGTTGGATTCAAGAATCCGCTCTTGCCTTTCAGGATCGGATCGTGCTCCACATGCTCTTTGTCCAACCAGTGATAAATATGGTGCTGATGTCCGAAGATGATACCTGCAAACACAATCAATGCGAGGATAGAGAAAACAGGAACAAGAGAAGAGATGGCTTCGGGAACGCGACGGAATGCCATTTGCCAGCCACCCATTGCAAGTGTGGTTACACAGATAAAGAACATACTGGCATTCACCACCAGCAAGAAGAAGGTGCTGTTTTGCAGAAGCACAGCCCAGAAGCGGGTTTGCGCATGCTCATCCTTGCTCATGCCGAGGAAAATGAATCCCAACACAAGGGCCAGTCCGCCTACACCCAAAAGGATGTTCGTCCACTTCTTGTAGCCGGCCGATATTTCAAAATGTTGCTTGGTCATTCCTGATGATTTAATACGTTGGTTATGTTAGTTGGCTCCTTTGCCTTGCTTGGTTTTGATGTAGGTAATTACTTCCCATCGTTGCTGAGGCGTGAGCTGAGAAGCATAGCTGCCCATCAGGTTCTTGCCGTACGTAATGGAATAGAACATTTGTCCGCTGGGCATATTCTCATACTTCGCATCGCCCACCAGGGTCGCAGGCTTGGAAGGATAAGGACCATCGCCGTCTTTCCAAAGGGGACCGTTACCGTCGAGTTTAGCACCATGGCAAATACCACAGTTGATCAAATACAAACGCTCTGCTTCTTTCATTCCTTTCTCATCCAATGAATCGATTGGATTAACAAGAGAACGGGAAGCATAATAGTTTGCAGTATCGCCAACAGCATCCATCTCGATGTGTACCGGATAGGTTTCGCCACGCTTGACCGTGCCAGCAACCGGTTCGCGGTTAGTGCGACCATCTGCGAAAAGGGGATTGGAAGAATACGTTTCGTAGGCGCGACTGTACGCCATGTCTGGCATATACACCGTACCGGGTGTACGCTTCACATCGCTGCACCCCACGACAGCCATCATCAAGGCCGCCATCCCACAGAATACAATTGTTGTTCTTTTCATCTGATTAAGCTATGTTGGGTTCCTTATAGAGTTCTTGTTCTTTGTCGTAGCGACCGATCCACCATCCTTCTTCTGCTACTTGTGTATTCACTCCTTCTGCACCCACGCTATTCAACAAGGATTTCAATTCGTCTTCATTGGTCTTCTCACCACATTCAATCACCATCACAAACAGATCGTCTGTAGCACGGGGATGAAAATGATGACGCTTCACAAAGGGAGCGAGCTGACAGATATAGCAAAAAGTCAACACCATGCCCACCGCCGCACACAATACCGTCATCTCAAACGTGATGGGAATCCATGCGGGAAAAGCAAAATTGGGTTTACCGCCAATGTTCACTGGCCAATCTTTTGTAAACACCCATGTCATGAATGTTACCGCCGTTGTGGTTCCAATCAATCCATACAGGAAACCTGCAGTGTGCAGACTGGTATCACGCAAGCCCATTGCCTTATCCAATCCGTGAACAGGGAAAGGAGTGTAGATGTCGTGGAACTTATAGCCCGCCTTCCTCACCTTTTCAACAGCAGGGAAGAGGACTTTCTCGTCCTGAAAACAGCCTACAACAAATTTTTTCAACGCCATTGTATCTCTTTTATACTATTATTAATGGTGCGCTACGGTCACCTTGCCTTCTGCATGATGATCGTGGTGCATCTCGTGAACGAATTCGTCAACGGACTTCTTCTCGAGATTCTCCATGTTGTCTTTATAGCTTTCACCGGTTGTCTTCAACACATACTTGATCTCTGCAATTGCAATGACCGGGAAGTACTTTGCAAAGAGGAAGAAGCAAGTGAAGAACAATCCGAATGTTCCCAAATAGAAACCAACTTCCCAAATGGTGGGGCGGTAATACACCGACCAGGAAGAAGGCAGGTAGTCGCGGTAGAGCGAAGACACGATGATCACAAAACGCTCAAACCACATACCGATGTTCACCACGATACTCATGATGAATGTGAAGAGTACATTTCTCCTGAGTTTTCTGAACCAGAACAACTGCGGAGAAATCACGTTACAGGTCATCATCAGCCAATAGCTCCAGCCGTAAGGACCAGCAATCCTGTACTTGAAGAAAATATCTTGTTCAAATGGAACCTGAGAATACCACGCCATAAACAACTCAGTGAGGTAGGCACAACCTACGATGGATCCGGTCAATACGATGATTTTGTTCATCGCTTCAATGTGACCCAGCGTAATATAATCGTGCAGGTTCATCACTTTTCTCAATACCAGCATCAGGGTTTGCACCATTGCAAATCCGGAGAAGATTGCACCCGCTACGAAGTAGGGAGGGAAGATGGTGGTATGCCATCCGGGAATGACCGAAGTGGCGAAGTCGAACGATACGATGGTGTGTACAGAAAGTACCAGCGGCGTTGAAAGTCCCGCAAGTACAAGCGACAAACTCTCGTGGCGTTGCCAGTGCTTGGTACTTCCGCTCCATCCAAATGAAGCAATACCATATAAATGCTTACGCAATTTTGTTTTGGCACGATCGCGAACTGTTGCCAAGTCAGGCAACAAACCAGAATACCAGAACAACAACGAAACAGTAAAATACGTAGAGATCGCAAACACGTCCCACATCAACGGCGAATTGAAGTTGGGCCAAAGTGGTCCGCGTGTGTTGGGATAAGGAAGAGTAAAGAACGCCATCCAAACGCGACCCATGTGGAAGATGGGAAACTGACCGGCACACATAACGGCGAAAATGGTCATCGCCTCTGCCGCGCGGTTTACACCGGTTCTCCATCCTTGACGGAACAACAACAGAATCGCTGAGATCAGTGTACCGGCATGACCGATACCGACCCACCAAACGAAGTTGGTGATGTCCCAACCCCAACCAATGGTGCGGTTAACGTTCCACTGTCCGATACCGTAAGTCACCTCGCGGTATACAGAGTAGACACCAAACAACAACAGTGCTACGGAAACATAGAAACCAATGTACCACAAACGGGTAGGTTTGGCTTCAATGGTATGCACAATGTCTTGGGTTACCTGACCATAGGTCTTGTCGCCATTGACCAATGGTTCTCTTAACTGTGATTCATACTTTGTAACACTCATGTGTTGGTCGTTTATGGTTTACCCTCTTTTATCAATGTGATTCTTCTTGAACACCCACGTGCCTGTCGGTATTTCTGATCTTCGCCAGATAGCTCACACCAGGCAATACGTGTAATTGTTCGAGTGAATAAAATACGCGGTTGGTTTGTTCTTCGTTGCGGATCTTGCTCACGGGACTGTTCTCGTCGTTCACGTTTCCGAATACGATGGCATTGGTTGGACACGCTTGTTGACACGCAGTCTTGATGTCCCATTTGCCATTGGCGCCAGTCTCGAGTGGTCGATTCTCTTTCTTCGCTTTGAGCTTGCCTTCTTGCAAACGCTGAACGCAGAATGAACACTTTTCAATCACACCGCGAGATCTTACCGTTACATCCGGATTCAATACCATGCGGGTGAGGTCGTCATTCATCATCATCACTGAATCATCCAACTTACCACGCTGGTTATCCGGGAAGCTGTCGGCTCCCATATAATCCGCCCAGTTGAAGCGACGAACTTTATAAGGACAGTTGTTGGCGCAATAACGCGTACCGATACAACGGTTATAAGTCATTTGATTCAACCCTTCACTGCTGTGGTTGGTGGCATTAACGGGACAAACATTCTCGCACGGAGCATTGTCGCAATGCTGACACAACATCGGCATGAACACCACATTCAAATCATCCAGGTTGTCGTTTCCGGAATCATCGCGGAACGTAGCAAAATAACGGTCGATGCGCAACCAGTGCATTTCGTGTGCACGCAATACTTCTGATTTACCTACAACTGCAACGTTGTTTTCTGCTGTACACGCTACAGTACATGCACCACAACCGGTACAGGTATTTAAATCGATGCTCATTCCCCACTTCGCTCCAGGATAAGGATAGTTGGGATACAAGGTTCCTTCAGCGCGGTAATCGCCTGTATTCTTTGCATAATCTTCTACCAACTTGTGACGATCGTCTTTCAACTTGGTAGGATGCGCTTTGAAATCGCTCAGCGAAAATTCACGCACCACTTCATCCCTTCCCTCATATTGGTTATGGGTTTGAGTATAGGCAAGCTTGAACGATTCGTTTGTTTTTTCGATGGTTGCATTCTGTGCAGCATAGTGGAAGAGTGTTCCGTCAAATGAAACCAATGGAAACATATTCTGTCCCACACCCGCTGCAGCTTTTCCTGCTTTTTCAGAACGACCATATCCCAATGCTATGGCAATGGTGTCTTTGTGCATACCGGGAATCACCAACACAGGAAGTTTTATTTCCTTTCCGCTCACTGTGATCTTTACAACCGGCTTGGCAACTTCTACTTCATAATTATCATCCACCGTAATGCCCAGTTCTTTTGCAGTGGCAAAAGAAATCACAGCGTAGTTGTCCCACGTTGCTTTTGTAATGGGATCAGGCATTTCCTGCAACCAAGGATTGTTGGCTTCTTTACCAGAACCAATCGCAATCTTTGTATAAAGAACAATGTCTTTGCCCGTTCCAGGTTTGTTAGAATTGATTTTCGCAACAGTTTCTGTAAGTCCAGCTGCAGAATAAGTACCACCGGAAACAGCAGCAGGTGTTTCCACCACTCCATCCTGAAGGGCTTTGTCCCACGCTGCCTGTGAACCAAAGTACTTCAACCAATACTGCTTGAAGTAGTCGCCATAATTTGCTGTAGCATCACCACTCCATTTCATTAAAGAAGTCTGGAAGGGACGTGTTTGGAACAAGGGCGCAATGGTTGGCTGTAGGAAAGAGAGGTAACCGGATTTAGGTTCCGCGTCTCCCCAGCTTTCCAGAAAATGGTGATCAGGAATTTGAAACTTGCAGAGCACTGAAGTCTCATCTTCTTTATCATTGAATGAAACGGATACCGCAACCTTAGCGAGTCCGCTTTCAAATTTCTTAGCATCAAAATAATCATAGGCCGGATTCACTCCGTGGATCAACACTGCACCCACCTTGCCATCGTTCATGTCTTGAACCAATTGAACCATGGCTGCATCATCTCCTTGAGCAGAATTGATGGTAGTGCCCCAGTTGATGGTAGTACCGTAAGCGCCTAACAGCTGATTGATGGCGTTGACCACCAACTGAACTTCTGCATTGGCACGAGCACCCACAACCAAAGAAGAAGCACCGGATGCTTTAAGAGATTGAGCCGCTTGCTGAATTCCTTTCTTCAACCGCTCATCGCTCAACGCAGGAGCAGTTACGTTCCCGCCTAAAGCAGCATACAGGTTCAAAGCAACAGCTCCCAATTCAGTGGGACGAATAACATATCGGTCATCTGCATTCGCACCTGTCAAACTCAACTTTGACTCAAATTGAATGTGCTTGCTCATCTGAGGATTGTTCTGATCAATCCTTCTTCCGGCAGCGTACTGACGTGAAAACTCAATGGGACTCAACCAGGTTCCAAGGAAGTCAGCTCCAAGACTTACAATCGTGCTGGCCTTATCAAAATGATAAGAAGGAATAGCACGCTTACCAAAGCTGATCGCGTTGGCATTCAAGATGCTTGCATAGGAAACTGCGTCATATTGCACGTGACGTGATCCTGGATATTTAGATAAAAATCCTGCAATGACATTTTTTGTTGTAACAGAAGTAATGGTCTCGGTGAGGAGGACAACCGACTTCCCGCCGATTCCCGCCATGGCTTCACCTACCATTTTATCAAACGCATCAAACGTGCTCACTTCTTTTCCTCCTGCAAGTGGGAAACGCAAGCGCGCTGTATCGTACAATCCCAACACCGAAGCCTGCACACGTGCTGACGTTCCACCCATGGTGATGGAAGAGAGGTCGTTGCCCTCTACTTTAATAGGGCGACCATCTCTGACTTTTGCAACAACAGGAACTGCCTCACCATCCATCACATAGGTGGTAGCATAATAATTGGCTACACCAGGAGTGATGGAATCAGGTTTATTCAAATACGGAATGCTCTTTTTAATGGGCATTTCACAGCTCGCAGCAACAGCTGCAGCAGCAGTGCTGAAACCAAGGTACTTGAGGAAATCGCGACGAGGAGCTGAAACCAGATCTTCTCCAAATTCATCTTGCACACGCTCCTGGTGAGCATCACTGCCCTTCAGTTCACCGTAACTCTGCCAATACTTTTTATGCTTCATAACAGTTGTTGGGTTGTCGTAATTATTAATAGTGGCATTTTTGACATTCCGTTCCGCCAATCTTCTCGACTGTTACACTGTCGAGTTTTTTATTCTTCATGTCCTCATGGAACTGCTCGTAAATGCTGTAAAATTTATTGTCGGTGAACTGCACCTTTGATTCACGGTGGCAGTTGATACACCATCCCATGCTCAAATCACTGTACTGATACACCTCACCCATCTTCTGAATCTCACCATGACACGTCTGACACTGCTGCTTCCCGGCAGTTACGTGCTGCGCGTGATTGAAATACACGTGGTCGGGAAGATTGTGGATGCGCACCCACTCAATCGCTTGCCCCTTTCCTGTATATAATTTCTTGGCTGGATCCCAACCTGCATATTTGTACAACTTTTGAATCTCTGCTGTTCCGTCGACCTTAGAACCATCTTCGCGGTACAACTGGGGACCTTTAGCATATTCATTGATACCCATGTGACAATTCATACACACATTCACGGATGGAATGTTGGCGTGCTTACTTTCTTGCGCACCACCATGGCAATACAAACAGTTGATTTGATTGATTCCTGCGTGAACGGTATGAGAATAATAAATAGGTTGCTCCGGCTGATAATTTTTTGAACGCCCCAAATTTTGTGCACCCTGGAAGGTCATGTACCCACCACCCAAGAACAACAAAATCGCAAAAATGGCGATGTACGCTTTATTGCGATAGAATGGAACCGGCTCTGCTACTGCATTTCCTTCCGCCTCTTCTGACATCTTACTCAGATTGCTGTTCACCTGCAAGAGGATCATTGCAATCACCGCCAGGATGATGGTGAGGATACCATACAGCAAATTGGAATCGTCTTCCGCAGCTTTGCTTTCAGGTGAGCCGCCTGCTGGAACATCCGTAGCTGCAGCAGCTGCCTTTGCACCACCAGTATTGATGTAGCCCAGAATTGCATCGATGTCCTCGTTCTTCAATTCAGGGAACGCAGTCATCTGCACCTTGTTGTATTCATTGTATACGGCTACTGCACGGGGATATCCCTTTTTAATTACTGCAGCACTGTTGCGTACCCAATCGTACAACATGCTTTTATCGTCCCAACGCTCCTCTACCCCCTTCAGTGCAGGGCCCACGAGGTTCTTGTCAATCGCGTGACAGGAAGCACACTTCTGATTGAAAAGTGCTTTACCATCCTGAGCATTGACATTCGAACCGAGCGAGAAAGAGAACAATAAAAAAAACGGAAAAAATAAACTGAAAAAGGCTTTTCTTATATGATTCATACCCTCTATTGAATGGTGTGAAAAATGAGGCAGAGCCTCATCAAATCGCGTGCAAATTTAAGTCAGGATTTCAACATAATATCAACAGAATGAAAAAAAATAGAAGACAAATAAATGACAGACGGAAAGAGACAGAAAACATTTTTTTCTTCTCTTTGCAGAATGTTCAACAAACTGCAGCAAAAGTGGAACGTTTCACCAATTCAACTCTTTCTCATCCTCTGCACATTTGCTGTAACCGGTACCTCTACGGCGATTGTTTCACGAGAAATCACACAGTGGGTAGGTTTTGATGAACAAACCTACTGGGTATGGCGACTCCTCCTTCGATTATCCGTCCTGATCTTCGGTTATCAAGTCATTCTGCTCCTGGTTTCCGTGGTTTTTGGACAATTTCCCTTCTTCTGGAACTATGAAAAAAAGATCCTGAGGAGAATGGGACTCATGAGCTACCCGGAAGTGCGACTCGCTCTATTTGCCTCCGGGAAGGGAAGTAATGCAGAAAAAATTATACAATACTTTGATAATCATAAATTTATAAAAGTATCGTTGATTGCATGCAACCGCCCGGACGCAGGGGTGCTGGATATTGCAGATCGGTACTCCATCCCCAAACTGATCCTCCAACGGGAACCGTTTATGCATTCGGATCAATATGTTCAAAGTATTAAAAATCAACGAATTACACATATAGTCTTGGCTGGTTTTCTGTGGAAAATTCCCGATAATCTAATAAATGCCTTTCCGAACCGGATGGTCAACATTCACCCGGCACTGCTTCCCTCCCATGGAGGAAAGGGCATGTATGGGGAACATGTCCATAAGGCGGTCCTGGCCGCTGGCGACCCCGAATCGGGCATCACCATCCACCTGGTGGACGGCGAATATGACCATGGAAAAACAATTTTCCAGGCCAGGACCGCCGTAGATTCCTCCGACACCCCCGAATCACTGGCTCAAAAAATACACCAATTGGAACACCTCCATTATCCAAAGGTGATCGAGAAATGGGCATCAAAATAACTATTCCAATCATTGCCCTCCTGCTGCTCTGCTCAGAACAGCCTCTCCATGCCCAAGTATGGCTTACTGGAAAAGTGTACGATTCCACCCGCATGGTTACCATCCCCGCTGTGAAAGTGACCAGTAAAAGAGGTGTGTTTACTTTTACCGACTCCATTGGTCGATACGGCTTCTATGTTCAAAAAGATGATTCCATTGCATTTACCTATCGCGGCAAATCCACGACCTTCTTTCCAGTTCGTGAAATACGCTACCCGGCTGGATTTGATGTATCCCTTCAGGTCACTGTTCAAGACCGCTACAGAACGCTCAAAGAAGTGGTGGTCATCGGTAAATCCTACCGACAAGATTCGCTGGAGAACAGAGAACGCTATCGAAGCATTTTTGAGTTTGAAGGAGGGGGACTCCAAACGACCTCATCCGGTTTCCTGGATCCCAACAGCCTCATCAATTCGTTCAAGTTCAGAAAAAATAAAGTCATGCGCAGCTTCCAGAGTCGCTTGATCCTGGAAGAACAACAAAAATTTGTCGACTCCCGATTTACAAAGGCGTTAGTGCGACAAATAACCGGTCTCAACGATCGCGATATCGAACGCTTCATGAAACTGTGGCGCCCCCCCTACGAATTGGTAGCCTTCACACAAGAATATCAGTTTCACCAATACATTCTTGATGCCTCACGCTATTTTCGTTCTGGCATCCTCCCAAAAGTCCGCGTGGAAGAAGACCGTTTTTAATTAACTTTCGTCTTCATCTTTTATACCATGAAACGGATTGTTATCTCCCTGCTGTTCAGCACCTCACTGCTGTTCACGCTCGCACAAACCACCAACAACTCGGCTAGTTCAACCATCAAAGGAATTGAGCAAAAGATCAAGGATGCCGTCACCAAACCCTCTTTGAACGCTGCTCGTTTGCAGACTGCCGATAAAGCCATTCAAGAATGGGTAGATAAAAAATGGATGAACGGGGGAGTAGCCTTGCTCATCCGAAATGGACGAGTAGAATACTACAAGGCATTTGGGTATGAAGACCTCGACAAAAAAACACCCATGCGAACTGATCATATTTTCCGAATTGCATCTCAATCAAAAGCAATCACCAGCACTGCTGCAATGATGCTCTACGAGGAAGGAAAATTTTTATTGGATGATCCCGTATCCAAATACCTGCCGGAATTCAAAAACATGAAGGTGATTGATAAATTCAATGAAGCAGATACCACCTATACTACCGTACCTGCGAAAAAAGAATTTACCATTCGCGAATTACTCACCCACACTGCAGGATTCGCCTATCCGCAAATCGGTTCTCAAATGGCAACTGCAATCTATGCTAAGGCTGGAGCAACGGGAGGCATCGCGGTAGAAAAACAAACCCTGCAAGAAAACATGCAATTGCTTGCAACAACTCCGCTCTTTCATCAGCCCGGTGAAAAATACCTCTACGGCATGAATACCGATGTACTCGGGTACCTCGTTGAAAAAATTTCTGGAGTTTCTCTATACGAATTCATGCGCAAGCGAATATTTGAACCACTGGGCATGAAGGATACCTACTTCAACATACCATCCGACAAACAAAATCGTCTGGTGATGTTGCATTCAAGTGTCAATGGAAATCTTTTCCGTTCTCCGGAAAGTACTGTGTTGAAAGGCACCAAGATTTACCGCGATTTCCCCAACATGAATTTCCCCATGCAAAGTGGTGGCGGTGGTCTTTCCTCTACTATAATGGATTATGCGATTTTTATGCAAATGATGCTCAACGGAGGAGAATACAATGGCGTACGCATTTTGAGTCGCAATACCGTTCGCATGATGACCCAAAATCAGATCGGTGAACTGAATAATGGCGTGAATAAAGTGGGTCTCGGTTTCGGTGTCGTAACCGAAAAGGGTAGCAGCATCCTCCCTTTGAATGCAGGCAGCTTTCAGTGGGGCGGAATGTTTTCTACTACTTATTGGGCAGATCCGAAAGAAAAGATCGTGGGACTCTTTTTCACAAATGTTTATCCTACCGATCGCGGCGATATCCACGACCGCTTCAAAGTACTCATGTATCAAGCCATCAATGATTGATTATGCCTACACGATTTTTTCTGATACCATTATTATATGCAGTTGCACTGACCGCTACTGGTCAATCGTATAAAAAATTACACAATCAATCCATCGTGATTGATACCCATAATGATTTTCCATCCACTGCAATTGAAAAATCGGTTCGGTTCGAACAAGACCTCACCGGAATAACGCATTCTGATCTTCAACGCATGAAGAAGGGAGGTGTCGATATTCAAATTTTTTCCATCTTCTGTAACGAACAATTCGGAAAGGGAACTGCCTACAATCACGCTATCCGAGAAATGGATAGTGTAGATGCCGCTATTGCACGCAATTCCGATCAGATGATGGCCGTACGCAATCCCGCTGAACTCCAATCAGCAGTCGCATCCGGTAAACTCGGATGCATGATGGGAGTGGAAGGGGGACACATGATCGAAGATGATCTGGGCAATCTTGAAAAATTGTACAACCGTGGCGCACGTTATATGACGCTTACCTGGAACAACAGTACCTCATGGGCAAGTTCGGCAGTTGACGAACGAGGAAAAACTGATTTAGGTCGACCTTACGGTCTAACCTCATTCGGTGAAAACGTTGTTCGCAAAATGAATGAGCTGGGAATGATCGTCGATGTCTCGCATGTAGGGGAACAAACATTTTACGATGCCGTGCGGGTTAGCACCAAACCGGTCATCGCTTCTCATTCCAATACCTACACGTTGTGTCCCGTTCCGCGCAACATGACCGATGATCAAATCCGTGCATTGGGTAAAAATGGTGGCGTGATTCATATCAATTTTTATTCTGCATTTGTAGATACCAGTTTTCAACGCACCGGGGTTCAGCCATCGCTGTCACAATTGATTGATCATGTCGATCACATTGTTGGATTGATAGGAGTAAATCACGTGGGACTTGGTTCTGATTTTGATGGCATCAGCTCGGCCCCTAAAGAATTGAACGATGTCACCAAAATGCCACTCATCACAGAAGAATTACTCAAAAGAGGGTATTCAAAAAAAGATGTTCGAAAAATTTTAGGTGAAAATTTTATCCGAGTCTTCAAGGAAAATCAACGACTATGAAACGACTGATTCTTTTATTGCTTCCCCTATGGTCGCTTGCGCAAAACAATTCAGATATCGCACGATGGCAAGAAACGGCTAAACGCGTAGAGGTGCTCCGCGACAAATGGGGCATCCCGCATATCTACGGTAAGTCGGATGCGGACTGCGTATTTGGATTGATGTATGCACAATGTGAAGACGATTTTCAGCGCGTAGAAATGAACTACATCACCATGCTTGGAAGAAGTGCGGAAGTAAATGGAGAAAAAGACCTTTACGAAGATTTGCTGGTCCGCATGGTGATCGATACAACAGAAGCCGTCAACGACTTCAATAGGAGTCCCGAATGGCTCAAAAAACTCCTCACCGCTTTTGCCGATGGTGTGAATTACTATCTATATAAAAATCCAATGGTGCGTCCTAAACTCCTTAAGACGTTCAAACCCTGGTACCCGCTGACCTATACCGACGGAAGCATATCCGCAATTCAAACAAGTGATCTGACAGCGAATGACATAAAGAAATTTTATGCTGGACTTTCAAGCGATATGGCTCATCGCCAAAAGAAAGATCCCGAACAGCTCATCGGATCCAATGGATTTGCAATTGCCCCAGCCAAAAGTGCAACGGGCAACGCCATGCTGTATATCAATCCCCATGTCACTTTTTATTTTCGCCCCGAAGTGCACATGGTGAGTGAAGAGGGACTCAATGCGTATGGTGCAGTCACATGGGGACAATTTTTTGTTTACCAAGGATTCAATGAGCACTGTGGATGGATGCATACTTCCTCGCAAGCAGATGTTGCTGATTTGTACGAAGTGTCTATTATCAAAAACAGTGGCGGTATTTTTTATCAACACGATAAAAAACTACTCCCAATCAAAACAAAAAAAACCAGCATTGCATACCGAACTGCTACAGGATTAACTATTCGGGATTTTACTATTTATGAAACGCATCAAGGTCCCATTATGGCCATGCAAGACGACAAATGGATCGCAATGCGTTCAAACAATCGTTCGCTCGATGGACTGATTCAATCGTGGTCGCGCACCAAGGCAAAGACGTTCGATGAATTCAAAAAGACAATGGCATTGCGCTCGAATGTTTCAAATAATACGGTCTATGCCGACGATCAGGGTAACATCGCATACTGGCACGGTAACTTCATGCCCAAGCGCGATCCGCAATATGACTGGAGCGGGATCGTAGACGGATCTACCTCCGCAACCGACTGGAAAGGATTGCACACAGTTGAAGAAACGGTACACCTCATCAACCCTTCTACCGGTTGGTTGCAAAATTGCAACGCTACTCCCTTCACTGCCGGTGGTAATGGAAGCATCAACCCAAAAAAGTATCCATCGTATATGGCCCCCGATCCTGAAAACTTCAGAGGCATCAATGCAGTTCGGGTACTCGGTAGCTATTCTAAGTTGGACATCTCAACATTAATTACTGCAGGATACGATCGACACCTCGCTGCTTTCGATGTGATGATTCCCTCTTTGATCACCTCCAATCGTACTGCAATTGCCGACGATATGAAAGCGGATGTGAATAAGGCCATTCAAGTACTTGCAGCATGGGACCGGAACTCGTCGTCCAGTTCCGTCGCCACCACCTTGGCCATTCTTTGGGCAGAACGTATACTGCCGTATCTCACCAAAGGTCAATTGGGTGATATGGACCTGACATTGGAATTGCCACGATTAATGAAGATGGCATCGGATGCAACTAAAATAAGTTTCCTGATCGATGTGTTGAAAAAACTGAAAGCCGATTGGGGCACTTGGGAAGTGGCTTGGGGCGACATCAATCGCTTTCAACGAATCGATAATCAACTTATCAGTCGGTACGACGATAACCAGCCCAGCATTCCAGTTCCATTTGCATCCTCCACCTGGGGAAGTCTTCCCTCCTTCAACAGTCGCTATTACCAAGAAAGTAAAAAACGCTATGGGTATGGCGGAAACAGCTTTGTGTGTGCAGTTGAATTTGGTAAAAAAATCAAAGCCCGCTCGCTGTTAGCCGGAGGTGAAAGCGGAGATCCGCGTTCCAGCCATTTCAAAGACCAGGCGGAACGCTACGCAAAAGGTGAATTCAAAGATGTACTTTTTTATAAAGAAGATGTACTCAATAATCTCGAAGAACAATACCGCCCCGGTGAACGCAAAGGAACCCCAACAGGCTCTGCTGCACCTGGTCGCGTGAGAAAATAAATATAGATATGAGTCTAATCAATAAATCAATTGCTTAATGAAAAAAATCATCCTCATCATCGCGTGCATCTGCACTACAGTGCTGCAGGCACAGGAAATCGGTATTCAACTCTATTCCGTTCGCAATGAAGTCAAGCAAGATCTAAAGGGTACGCTTCAGCAGGTCCGTGCGATGGGCATCCGCGAACTGGAAGGAGGAGATTTGTATGGTATGGATGTAATGTCCTACAAAAAAATGCTGGATGAGTTGGGATACAAAATGGTGAGCATTGGTATTGATTATAATGATTTGACGGGTGATCTATCCAAAACAATTGCGCAAGCTAAAGCGCTGGGCTCACACTACGTGGTGTGCTTCTGGATCGGACACGAAGGCAATTCATTTACCCAAAAAGAAGTTGAAGAAGCGGCTACACGATTCAATCGAGCTGGAAAGATCCTCAAAGAAAATGGACTGGAGTTTTGCTACCACCCACACGGGTATGAGTTTCGTCCTTCTGCAGGAGGAACGCTTTTTGATGACCTTGTTGCCAAGACCGACGCTCGTTACGTAAACTATGAACTTGATGTGTACTGGGCCAAGCAAGGATGTGCGGATCCAGTTGAGATCTTGAAAAAATATCCTTCTAGGATTAAGCTATTGCATCTAAAGGATCGTCAGCACGGTACTGCATGCAATGATACCGGTCACGCCGACGAAGAAACCAATGTGGTGTTGGGGGAGGGCGATGTCAACATCAAAGGAATCATGGAAGCAGCAAAACGTTCGGCTGTCAAGCATTATTTCATCGAAGATGAATCTACCCGGGTCATGCAACAGGTTCCTAAAAGTCTGGCTTTTCTTCGTTCACTAAAATGAAATGAGTCGTTGAACTGCTGTATGCAGTCGTGATTTCGCAAGGTACTGTTGCTCCAACTCCGGTGAGAATGGTATAGGAGTATCCAAACTGGCGCATCGCATGACTGGAGCATCCAGTGCAGCAAAACAATTTTCAGATATCCATGCTGCAATCTCAGCACCTATGCCCCCCGTTAAATTATCTTCATGCAACACCAATACCCGATTTGTTTTTCGGACAGTTTGTTCAATGGCAGGAAGATCGAGTGGAGCAAGTGATCGCAGATCGAGTAGTTCAATGGAGAGTTCGGGGTGTTGGGTTGCATACTCCAATGCCCAATGTACTCCCGCTCCATAGGTAATGATGCTGATATCATCCCCTGATTGTACAAGAGTCGCTTTCCCAATTTCAACTTCATAAGGAGCAGGATCAACGCGACCACTTATGCTCCGATACAATGCCTTGTGCTCAAAGTACAATACAGGATTTGGATCATTGATTGCCGCCATCAATAATCCTTTTGCATCAGAAGGATTGGAAGGATAAACAATTTTCAAGCCCGGTACATGAAAAAACCATGCTTCATTGCTTTGGGAATGAAAAGGTCCCGCACCAACTCCTGCACCGGTTGGCATTCGAATCACCACGTCAGCGGATTGTCCCCACCGATAATGAATCTTGGCAAGGTTATTCACGATCTGATTGAAACCAACTGAAACGAAATCGGCAAACTGCATTTCTACAACCGACTTAAACCCTTCAAGTGAAAGTCCCAATGCAGCTCCAATGATGGCACTCTCACACAACGGTGTATTGCGGATGCGTTCTTTCCCATATTTATCAACCAACCCTTCGGTAACCTTAAACGCGCCTCCATATTCTGCAATGTCTTGTCCCATCAACACAAGATTTTCATGGATGGTGAGCGATTGATCGAGCGCCTCTGTAATGGCATTGATCATGCGAACCGGAGTATCGCGCTGCGGAAAACCAGATTGCGACAGTTCAAAACTCAATGGCAACGAAGTAGGTGAAGGGGCAAATACATCTTGAATTTCCTCTTCAACATCGACTGCATTTTTCTCAAATGCAAGTCCCGCTTTCAATTCTTCTTCTATGCGATGACGAATGGCATCATTGATGGCGCAGAGCTCATCTACATTGATGACCTCATTCATCAACAGCCATTCTTCGTAACGAACTACCGGATCTTTCTTTTCCCATTGCTCAAATAACTGCGGAGGGACATACTTCACACCGCTGGCCTCTTCGTGCCCCCGCATACGAAATGTCATGCACTCGATCAAGTAAGGCTTCTGTTGTTCAATGCAATACTCACGCACGCCTCGGATCGTATCGTAAACTTCCAATATATTATTTCCATCAATCTTTACCCCTTCTATGCCATAGCCGATTGCACGATCGATCAATGATTCGCAGCGGTATTGCTCAGCAGTAGGTGTACTCAAGCCATACCCATTGTTCTCAATCACAAAAATGACGGGAAGATCCCAAACCGCAGCAACATTCAACGCCTCGTGAAAATCTCCTTCCGAAGTTCCACCATCGCCCGTAAAAGCAAGTGCAACTTTATGCTCACCTTTTAATTTATACGCCAACGCTGCACCATCGGCTAGTGCTAACTGAGGACCCAAATGGGAGATCATTCCTGCTATATGATGATCTGCTGATCCAAAATGAAAGCTCCGTTCTCTGCCTTTACTGTACCCCTCCTTGCTCCCTTGCCATTGCAGAAATAACTTTTCGAGTGTCATGCCCCTGACCGTAAAGACACCCAGGTTGCGATGCAAGGGCATAATCCATTCATCTTTGTGCAAGGCCATTGCAGCGCCAACCGAAATAGCTTCTTGCCCAATTCCGCTGAACCATTTTGCGACTTTCCCCTGACGCAACAACACAATCATTTTTTCCTCGATCTGTCGAGAATACAATAATTCCTTATAAAAGGAAATCAGTTCTGCGTCGGTAAGATGTTTGCGATCAAATTCCATTAGGGGCGGTCGACTTATACCACAACAAGTTCATAAAATTCTTCGGGATGCAGATACTTGTTGGCCAATTCTTTTAATTCTTCTGCTCCAATTGATTTAATGGTTGCTACCGAATGATAGAAGAATTGGTCATCCAGACCGTTCAGGATCAGGTTTTTCCAGCGACCAATGATCTGAAACGGCCCATCAAGGTCGCCTAGCAAAGTACCTATCAAATAATTCTTTACCAACATCAACTCATCGGCATCAATATCCCCTTCCCGAAGCTCCCGCATCTCCTTGTAGACCTCATCGATGGTAGCGCGGCACACATCGCGACCAGCTTCGGTACTGATCATCCAGGCACCGGCATGGATGTGGTTCTGAAAATAACTGTAAATCCCATACGTATATCCCTTGTCCTCCCGAATATTGGTCATCAGTCGCGATCCAAAAAATCCACCAAACAAAGCATTCAGCACCTGCACTTTCGGAAAATCAGGATGATGCCGCGTAATGAATGGTCGCGCTATGCGAATTGCCCCCTGAACGCCATCTGGATCATTGATGAGTTCCAACTGTTTATCCGATTGTGGTACAATTGCATGTTGTACTCCCTCTTTTGCATCGGTATTCAAAGGAAGATCACCAAAATACCGCTCCATCAACGCTGAACTGTTCGAAGGAAGAATGCCTGCTGAAAAAATAGTACAGTACCCGTGGGTGTAATATTCAGAATAGAATTTTCTTAATTCCTCTCGATCCAGCGCATCGTAATCTTCCGTGCGACTAAACACTCCATATGGATGATGTTCGCCAAACAACATCGCATCAATTTTTCTACCAGCAACAAAATCGCATTTTTTCAAATTGACTGCGAGCTTTTGCTTCATGTTCTGCCGATAGATGGTTAGCTCCTGTTCTGAAAAAATTGCATCAGTAATGAGTTCGCGAACAAGAGGCAAGAGCTGTTCCAATTGCTTGGATAAACAATGCAGCGTAATGACTGCTGTCTCATTGAAACAAGTACGATTGAGATAGGCGCCGTAAAAATCCACGAATTCATTGATCTCGTATGCCGAGCGAGAACTAGTGCCATTCTTGATTAAAAAATTAGTGGACGATGCAATGGTGCGTTTTTTTTCAAACCAATTGCCGGCACGAAATACCCATTCAATTTGAACCACTTCCTCTGTTCCTGCTTGTACGCGATAAACCTTCACCCCATTGGTCAACGAGAATGTTTCAGGACGCTTAAGCATAATATCATATTCTACTGCGTCTTTTATGGGTGGTGCTATTGTGCGGTTAACCATGATTGCTTGTTCAATTGTTGGATAAGTACCAAAGCGTATTGCTGTTGGTCGGTTGTAAGACTGTCTGTGCTATCCGCTGGAGGTCGGACGATTGCACATTCTGATATTTTGCAAACTCATGGTTCATCCAGTTCCCATCGCCTAACAATTCATAAAAAGCGAGACTGCCGGCCCTGTTCATCACACTCATATCCTCAAAGGCCATGATGCTTTCAGTTTTATTTTTTACTTTTTGCAGTTCACGATCGTCCAATATGTTTTCGCGCACCTTGTCCAATTCGGCCTCAATAGCAGCTTCCGCTTTTTGAATTTCTACTCCTTTTACAAGCTGCCCCTCTATGGTAAGCAATCCCGCATCAAGACTTCCAAAATGATAACAACTGATGTTGGAAAACAACTGTTGCTCTTTGACAAGCGACTGATAAAGACGCGATGAAGCACCTCCACCTAAAATATCCGTCAATAAATCTGTTGCGTGATAATCGTCTGCTCGTCTTGCACACATGTGCCAGGTCTTATAAATAGCGTCCATTGGCACGTTTCGATGGACCGTCATTCTGCGTTCCTCCTGCTGCGGTTGTTCAGAATGGAGTTTGCGCTCGTATCGCGTACCGGAGGGGATCCCGCCAAACCATTTCTCCGACAATGCCCTTACCTGATCAACCTTTACATTTCCTGCAACAACCAAAATTGCATTGACAGGAGTATAATGCTTAAAAAAGAAATTCTTTACATCGTCTAATTGGGCATTCTCAATGTGCGACAACTCCTTGCCAATGGTCATCCAACGATATGGATGTTGCTTGTATGCAAGCTCGCGCATCAAATGCCAAACATCTCCATAAGGTTTGTTGATGTAATGTTCCTTGAATTCTTCGCAGACCACCTTACGCTGTACATCCAAACTTTTTTTACTAAATGCCAGGCTAAGCATTCGATCGCTTTCCAGCCAAAAAGCAGTCTCAAGATTATCAGCAGGAAGTTGACAATAATAATTAGTGAGATCGTTGGTAGTATACGCATTGTTTTCGCCACCGGCCAACTGCAGTGGTTCGTCGTAATCTGGTACGTTGACTGATCCGCCAAACATGAGATGCTCAAACAAATGGGCAAAGCCAGTTCGTGAAGGATCTTCATCGCGTGCGCCCACATCGTACAACACATTTACCACCGCCATGGGTGTACTGGTGTCTTCGTGAACCAATACTTTCAAACCATTCGACAATTCAAAACGCTCAAATCCAATCATGGCACGAAATTAACTATAAAATGCTGATGGGTTTCATCGAAAGCGCAATTGCTTTCCCATCCCTAAGTACTACAAAATTGATTTTTACTCCAATTTCCTGTAATTGGGTCTTGTATGCTTGAATGTTTCCGCTCACATCGTTGTTTACAGCTATTACCAAATCGTCTTTTTGGAAACCCGCCTTTTCGGCAGGTGAGCCTGGTACCACGTCATCAACCATTATTTTACCATCAATGTAATACATAGAAAGTCCGTGATATGCATAATCAAAATCATCCCGATAATGAGAATTAGGAATGATGTGAATTTCCTGTTCAACATAATTCAGCGTTACATTGAATCTTCGCATCAAGTCGTTTCCTAACAATCCTCCCAAATGCGGATAATTGGTCACATTGTATTCATCTTTGAAAATAAAGATGGGGACCTTTCGAAAACGATACGGACCTACGCGAATCTCACGAATGGTAGTGACTTGCATAGTGGTTTTCCCTCCAACTCCTTCTGCTTGTGTGGTGAGTGGGGGTTTTCTTTTTTTTCGTAATACACTGCTATCGCGCACATAACTTTCAGAGAGTAGAAAGTTCAATCCAGCACCCGTGTCGAGATAAAATCGCTGTGCAAATTTTCCATTATCCACAAACGTGATGTATTGCATAGGTAATGCAGTAAACATGGGATTCAATAGTTGTCCACCGCGGGGATAGGTGTGTTCACCGCGACTGTAAATATTTATTCGCAAACTATCGTAATTGATATTTACAATGTATCGAATGAGAAAGCTGTATCCAATGATGCCATCGATCTTAATGCCATATACGCTCGTTAAAAGATTATAATCATTGACATGGAAATTCAGATCATTTACCTGTAAGCCGGGAAGCTTTAATGAAGCATTGTATAAAAAAGAAACTTTTCGAATCCCCCCGATTCCCTTGATGGTTTTATCTGATTCCACAACAGGGATATTGAACTCTTTTACAGTAATGGAGTCCAATGAAATCCCTCCACTTCCCGTATCCAACACAAAATTCAGGCTATCGGCATAATCGTTCACCTTGGCCTTGATTAAAATTACTCCTCCCGTTAGCAGTCGAAAGGGGAAAGAAGTAATGTATTTGGATGGAGGTTCAATAAACTGTTCCTGAGCAAACATCCCTTTAAACGGCATGAGTGCCAGAGAAAAAACAATTCCTATGTAAATAAATGTTTTCATGTAGGAGGGTGACGAACGACTTTCCTCTAATTTAAACCAATGTTGTACTAACTTTGTTGCTATTTATTTATAAAATGAGAGATTTCACCGATTTATACCAAAAAGCCCTTGACTTTCAATTCTTAACAGCCGAAGAGGGCATGTTGTTGTTCAAGGAGGCCCCGTTGGCGGAATTGATGGAAGTGGCCAACTCCCTTCGAAAAGTTCAGGTTCCTCACGGAAAAGTTACCTGGCAAATCGACCGTAATGTCAATACCACCAATGTCTGTATCGCAAATTGCAAGTTTTGCAACTTCTACCGCATACCCGGTCATCCTGAGTCCTATATCACCGATATGGAAACGTACCGCAAAAAGATTCAGGAAACCTTAAAATGGGGAGGCGACCAATTGCTTCTTCAAGGCGGGCATCATCCTGAATTGGGACTCCAATATTATGTTGATACATTTCGTGCAATCAAAGCTGAATTCCCAGATATTCGATTGCATGCATTAGGTCCCCCTGAAATTGCCCACATCACCAAACTGGAAAAATCAACCCATCGTGAAGTGTTGAAGGCATTGAGGGAGGCGGGACTTGATTCATTGCCAGGAGCAGGCGCAGAAATTTTAGTCGATCGCGTACGTCGACTCGTCAGCAACGGCAAATGCGGCGCTCAGGAGTGGCTCGACATCATGGCTGAGGCACATCAACAACACATCACCACTTCCGCAACCATGATGTTTGGTCACGTTGAAACCTTGGAAGAACGATTTGAACACCTGATCAAAATTCGCGAAGTACAATCAAGAAAACCAAAGGATGCAAAAGGATTCAATGCGTTCATAGCATGGACGTTTCAGGATGTAGATACGTTATTGGCAAAAATCAGAGGGGTACATAATCTCACTACCAATGATGAATACATACGAATGGTAGCAATCAGTCGCATCATGCTCCCGAACATAAAAAACATTCAGGCTTCGTGGTTAACCGTTGGGAAAAAAGTAGCACAACTTTGTCTCCACGGTGGTGCCAATGATTTTGGAAGCATCATGCTCGAAGAAAATGTAGTGAGTGCAGCAGGTGCACCACATCGATTCACGTATAAATCGATACAGGAGGCCATTCGAGAAGCAGGGTTCGAGCCTCAATTACGAAATCAGGATTACGATTGGCGTGAATTGCCTGAGCAGATCGAAGAACAAGTGATCAATTATTAATGTGCCGTATCCTCGAATCTATCCAATACACGATCACGCACTGACGATCGAGTTTTCTACTCTCATCAGTGAGGAAGTACACCGCAAGGTGATGCAGATGAAAAGGGTGATCGAAAAAAATTCTTTTGATGGATTGGTAGAATTAGTCCCTGCGTATACAAGTCTGACCGTCTATTTTCGACCGCCTGCTTCACAAATAGAAGTTCATGCAATACTTCAGGAGCAGGCAAGCAACTTAAAAGAGTCGGATGAAGAAGAAGTACACAGAAAAATAGAGATCCCCGTTTGCTATGATCCTTCACTTGCAGTTGATCTGGAAATCGTGATGCAGTCAACTGGTCTGGATCACGATTCAATCGTGCGACTCCATACTGAAAATGAGTTCAAAGTATACATGATTGGTTTCATGCCTGGCTTCGCTTACATGGGAACACTTCCTCCAGCACTGGAGATTGGTCGTAAAAAAACACCTTCACTGAATATTCCCTCCGGCAGCGTTGCCATTGCAGGTAAGCAAACGGGTATCTACCCATCTACATCACCGGGTGGTTGGAACGTCATTGGCAGAACTCCTGTTCGCATGTTCGATCCAGAACAACCTCCCTATAGTTATTTACAGGCCGGCGATCGTGTTCGATTTAAAGCGATCAGTCTACCCGATTATGAATCCTACCTATGAGCATCACCATCATCAAACCAGGAATTCATTCATCGCTTCAAAACCTCGGTCGTTGGGGATTGCAAGCATTTGGTATTCCAATAGGAGGTGCAATGGATTCAGAATCGGCCATAACCGCCAATCGATTATGCGGCAATGATGATAATGCGAATGTAATTGAATGTACACTGCATGGGTTGGTAATTGAATTCGATGAATTAACAACGTTCGCAGTTACGGGTGGAGGATGTCGTTTGCAAATCAATGGCGAGGAAGTGCCCTTCAATCGAATGATAAAAGTTGTTCCAGGTTCTCAACTGAAAACCCTACCATTTGAAAAAGGTTGCAGAAGCTACTTTGCAACACCAGGAGGATGGAAAGGTAATGCGGGACAAGTACTGAACGTCGGTCAAATACTTTCCACTGAAAATATTCCAGCCCCGCATCTCGCTGCATCAATCGTTATCGGCAATGATGGATTTGGAATAGGAAACTGGAAAGCGCCAGAAATAGAATTACCAAGTATTCACTCAACAACCAATATCCATATGTTGCCCGGTCCCGAATGGGATGACTTCACAGAGGAGTCCAAAAAAGCATTCACGGAGAGCACCTTCATTGTTTCGCCTTCATCCGATCGCATGGGATATCGTCTAAACGGGACTGCACTTAAATTAAAAAAAGAACACGAGTTAATCTCAACTCCTGTAACGCGTGGCATCATTCAAGTAACAAATAATGGCGATCCCATTGTATTGATGGCAGATGCACAAACCATTGGAGGATACCCTCGCATTGCGCGCGTTTCTGGTTCAGACATTTCACTGCTTGCACAATGTCGGCCAGGATCGAAGATCAAGTTTATTTACAATCCTTAGTTTATCAATGGTACGAATCTGGTCCAAAACAATCCAGCCCGATTGATCATTTTGCCTAGTTTGAAACTTGACGGCTGGTTTTCTCTATTTTTTCATTGATATAGCGAACCCTCTCTTTTGTATCGGGATGTGAGCTAAGCCACTGGAGTACTTCAGCAGTTTGTGATTGCTCGTCCAACCTGCCCAAGAAAGAAGAAAGCATCCTAGGATTCATATTTGCATTTTGTAAATAATCCACTGCCTTCAGATCTGCTTCTTTTTCAAGCGATCGATCATAGGCCGACGAACTCAGTGTACCGATAGCACGTTTCATAATTTCTGCTCCAGCATCACCTCCTACAATCATCATGATAACGGTAAGCCCAATTTCTTTACCCAATTTTTTCATCACGTGACTGAGCTCCATGTGTGCGATCTCATGTCCCAATACCCCCGCAACTTCTTCCGGATGCTTAGAATAATTGAGTAGTCCTGTGTTAACAACCATATGGTAGTCGGGTAGTGCAAAAGCATTTACCTCGGGAGTTTCAACAACATGCAATTTAATTTTTGCAGGATCGATGTCATTTGCAACGCAAATAGCACGAATGATGGCTTCTATGCTGTCGGTCTTGGATGCATCTTTTGAAATCACAGCACCCGCCGCATATTGCTCCCAGAACATATCTCCCAGCT
>JAFMES010000063.1 GCA_017856605.1 Chitinophagaceae bacterium | reverse complement strand
GGGATGAAAAAGCAGGCGACTTATGGGCTCATCGTTTGCAATGAAGGGATCCCCCCGATGATGGAGATGTGATGCCCGCTCCAGTATTTTAACTAAACTCATTTCAGCACTCAACACGGTCTTGTGCTGATACACCTGCCAATACATGAGTCGACGTGAGACAAGGAACTCCTCGATGGTATAGATTCCTTTTTCTTCTACCATCAATTCGCCGTTGTGCACGGTTAGCATTTTCAGGATTCTGTCGCATCCAATCATTCCTTCAATCACACCAGAAAAAAAGCTGTCCCGCGTGAGGTAGTCCATTCGATCCACATCCAATTGACCACTGATCAATTGATGCAGAAAACGCTTTGGATACGTATTGCGAAAAACTTCAATTGCAGTTTTCAATCTTCCTCCCAATTCTTGATCCAGCTCCTGCATGATCAATAACGAGAGGGTTTCGTGGCCAAAATTTTTAACCAGCAATGATTCCAATGCATGGGAAAATGGTCCATGTCCCACATCGTGCAGAAGGATGGCAATTTTTGCCGCTTGCTCTTCTTCTGCGCTAATCTCAACACCTTTCTGTTTTAACTCATACAGCGCATTGTGCATCAAATGATAAGCGCCCAATGCATGGTGAAGACGGGAGTGCACCGCGCCAGGGTATACCAGATAAGACATGGCCATCTGATTAATTCTGCGCAACCGCTGAAACCATGGATGGGAAATGATTTCATAAATCAACGGGTCGTTGATGGTGATGAAACCATGAACCGGGTCATTGATGATTTTACGAAATGCCATCAGGAAGGGTTGTTAAATTTAGACGGTTGGGCGACAAAGGTAGGAAGCAGGAAAGGGATTCAGTAACTTTATTCTCAGCATATTCTGAATTTTTAAACTTTTTTTGATGGCTGTTGCCAAAGTGATGTGGGTGGATGATGAAATGGAAAGTCTGGAAGCGCACAGGCGGTTTCTGGAACTGAAGGGATATGAGTTGGTGACCTTTACCAATGGATGGGATGCGCTTGACTTTTTATCCAAAGAATCAGTTGATGCAGTGTGCATTGACGAGTCCATGCCAGGGATGGGGGGACTGGAAACGCTTTCCCGCATCAAACAGATTCACGCTCAATTACCAGTCATACTCGTTACCAAAAACGAGACCGAAAGCTTAATGGAAGAAGCCATTGGCTCTCAAATATCAGATTACTTGATTAAGCCGGTACACCCGCAACAAGTCCTGCTCTCACTAAAAAAGATTCTGGATAACAAGCGCTTGGTATCGGAACGGACAACGGTTGCCTATCAGCAACAATTCAGGACGTTGCTGAATGATCTGGAAGGAGAACCAGATCCCCAGACATGGATCAATGTATATAATCAGCTAATCTATTGGGAGCTCGCAATGGCGCAAGGGGATAGCGCTGAAATGCTGGATATCCATGCAGCTCAAAAGAGAGAAGCCAATGCACTTTTTTTTAAATACGTAAGCAAGAACTATGCTTCCTGGATTCAAGTGCCCGATGAGCGATCTCCGTTAATGAGTCACCAGTTCGTTCAAAAAAAATTACTGCCCCACCTTCAGAGCAGTGATAAATTGGTTTGGATTGTGGTCGACAATTTGCGTTACGACCAGCTCAAGGTAATAGAACCGCTATTGAATCAGCATTTTAAGGTGCTGGAGGAGTCGGCCTATTTTTCCCTTCTTCCCACCGCAACTCATTATTGCAGGAATGCTCTTTTTGCAGGACTGCTTCCTTCCCATATTCAACAGCAGTATCCCGACAAATGGGTAAGAGAAGATGATGATCAAGGGAAGAACTTGCATGAAGAATTTTTTCTTCGTGAACAACTCAAACGAAGTGGATTTAGTGAATTGAATTGCGTTTATAAAAAAATAACGGATCATGCAGAGGCAGTGCGACTTTCCGAACATGCTTTGGAATTGTTGGATCACGATCTCTCTGTAGTGGTGTACAATTTTGTTGATACCATCAGTCACGCTCGAAATGAAATTGACGTACTAAAAGAGCTTGCATCCGATGCAGTATCGTACAGGAGCCTCACCCAAACCTGGTTTACCCATTCCCCTCTATTTACAGCACTTAAAAAATTAGCAGAGCGAAAGTGCACCATTGTGATCACTACCGATCATGGAAGTATTCAAGTAAAGCACCCCATTCGGGTTACAGCTGACCGACAATCGACTTCCAACCTTCGTTACAAAAATGGCAAGAACCTGGATTTTGATCCGCGACAAGTTTATGCATCAAAGGATCCTGTTCGCATTGGACTCCCTCAATACGGCGTCAATTCCTCCTATGTTTTTGCAGGAAACGAAGATTTCATATGCTATCCCAACAATTTCAATCACTATGCCACGCTGTATAAAAATACTTTTCAACATGGTGGGATTTCAATGGAGGAAATGATCCTGCCGACTCTGCGATTGACGAGCAAATCAGTACATTTGTGAAAAGTGGATCGATGAAGTTGAAGTTTACTCCTGCCACCTTAGAAAAACTGGAAAAATTAGTTACAGAAGCCGGATACATTCTCCGGTACGAAAGAGGGACATTTCAAAGTGGATACTGCATCCTTGAATCAAAAAAAGTAGTGGTCCTCAATAAGTTTCTTCAAACCGAAGGCCGAATCAATACCCTGTTGGACCTCATTCCTAACCTTCACATTCAGCCCGATCACGTTAGCCTGGAAAGCAGGAAAATGTATGAAGAGCTCGCTCTCCATTGAGTTTTTAGGGACGGGCACCAGCAGTGGAGTCCCCATGGTTGCCTGCAAATGTGCCGTCTGCAGTTCTGCTGATTCAAATGATAAACGGTTGCGCAGCAGTGTCTTGATCCGATCCGAGCATACCACGGTAGTGATCGATACTACACCTGACTTCCGATATCAAATGCTTCGATCTAACGTAGAAAAATTAGATGGAGTAGTGTTCACTCATTCTCATAAAGATCATATTGCCGGGTTGGATGATGTGAAAGGATTCAACTTCATACATAATTCTTCTATGCCGCTTTATGCCAATGCTGAAACTGCAGCGGCACTCAAGCGCGACTTTTACTATGCTTTTGCAGATACCAAATATCCCGGGGTTCCTGAACTGGACTTGCATATTATTGACGAAGATCCATTCACCATTGGAGATCTTCATTTCCAGCCCATACGGGTTAAGCACCTGCATATGGATGTTACCGGATACCGAATCGGAGATATTACCTATATCACTGATGCTAATCGTATTGAGGAGCATGAAATGACAAAGCTATTCGGATCAAAGATTCTTATTCTCAACGCACTTCGTAAACAGAAGCATCTTTCTCATTTCACCCTGCAAGAAGCAGTTGATGTTGCACAACGTGTTAATCCCGAACGTACTTTTTTCACGCACATCAGTCACCAGTTAGGCTTTCATGCCGAAGTCAACCAAGAATTACCTGCTGGAATGCAACTTGCGTATGACGGACTCGTTGTGCATATAGATTAATACCGAACTATTCCTGTTTTTTCTACCTGGTTTTGCTTGTGCTGATGTGTAGTATTGGGCATGTGGCAGGATCATCTCCGATCATGGTGTACGCTTCACCGAAGAGAGCGTTTGGGTATTGCTTTATTATCGCTATTGGTTGTGTTGACTTGGCTGATTCCTGCAGTATTCAGCAAACCTCAACCGGTTGAAGAATTGTATAGCATTACTGCTGTACAGATCGACAGCGCTATACGAGTGCTTCAATCCCGTTCCGGTTCCTCAGCAGAACAACGCTCGCCCGTATTTTTTGCCAACACCAATAAAGGTCGCCCTGAACAGGTGATTATTCTCGACATCAATCAGGCTGACAGTTTGCAATGGGAAAAATTGCCAGGGATTGGAGAAAAGCTATCCTCTAGAATCGTTCGCTTCAGGGAACGCTTGGGTGGTTTTATTACGGTTGATCAGCTCCGTGAGGTGTATGGGATACGCGACTCATTGCTCATTGCTTTGAGGAGTCGACTGACAGTAAAAAAAGATTTTGTGCCCAAACAAATTGCCATCAACTCTGCTGACTATACCACGTTGCGTAAGCATCCATATGTATCGCATGAATTTGCCAAGGCATTATTGGCTTATCGTAAAGCACATGCGCGGTTTGTGTCTTTGTCGCAACTAAATGAACTGATCGCAGTTGATTCTTCCATGCGAATTCGATTGATGCCTTATGTGCTCATTGATTAGTCGAGGAAATCTTCTTCTTGCTTGGGGGCATATTTATCAAATAGCTTATCAATTGCCCCCGCAAATACCGGTAATTTTTTCTTTGCAAAATCTTTGATGATTCGAACTGCTTCTACCGCCTGCTTTTCGGAAATATCCAGTTCGCGCTTGAGTTGTTCGATCAGCTCCTTCATGGTTAAGCCACTTTCAAAATATGCAATTTCGATTTCTCGAACTTGTTCATGGCATAGTCCAATGTAAGATGGAACGATTTGGCTGAAGTGGATGGAAGTTCGAACATTGCATCTGTAAGAATGCTCTCGCAGATGGATCGAAGTCCCCTTGCGCCCAGTTTGTATTCCATGGCTTTCTGCACCATGAAGTCCAGTACTTCATCATCGATCTGCAGCTCAATTCCTTCCAGTTCAAAAAGTTTTTTGTATTGCTTGAGCAACGCGTTCTTTGGAGCACTGAGGATGGAGCGCAATGTTACTTTATCCAATGGATCCAAATAGGTTACCACAGGAAGTCGCCCGAGTAGTTCCGGAATCAATCCAAACGATTTCAGATCCTGTGCATTCACGTATTTGAGCAGGTTGCTTTTCATAGCATCCTGGAGGTCTTTATTGACATTAAATCCAATGGCATTGGTGTTGACCCTTCTGGCGATCAGTTTGTCTACGCCATCAAAAGCGCCTCCACAGATGAAGAGGATGTTGCTGGTGTTGATCTTGATTAATTTCTGATCTGGATGTTTTCTTCCTCCCTGAGGCGGAACCAGTACATCTGTTCCTTCCAAAAGTTTGAGCAAACCTTGTTGCACCCCTTCACCACTCACATCTCGCGTGATGGAAGGGTTGTCGCTTTTTCGTGCAATCTTATCGATCTCGTCGATATAAACAATACCGCTTTCGGCTGCTGTTACGTCGTAGTTGCACACCTGCAGAAGGCGGGTCAGAATGCTCTCTACGTCTTCGCCTACGTACCCTGCTTCTGTAAAAACCGTAGCATCTACAATAGCAAATGGCACATTGAGCAGTCGTGCGATTGTTTTGGCAAGTAGGGTTTTACCGGTACCGGTTTCGCCTACCATGATTACGTTGCTCTTTTCTATTTCTACTTCCTCGAGGGCTTCGTCTTTTTTTGAACGCTTACCCGATTGACCCTGATTGAGGCGTTTGTAGTGATTGTAGACCGCGACAGACAGAATTTTTTTTGCTTCGTCCTGACCAATTACATATTCGTCGAGGGATTGCTTGAGTTCAACTGGCTTTCGGACGGTTAGTCGAAAGTCCGATCCACGACCCCCTTTATGTTCAACTTCCTGAAGTACGATTTCCCGTGCATGGTCCACGCAACTTTCGCAGATGTGTCCTTCCTGACCTGCGATTAGGATTTTCACCTCATCGCGGTTTCTACCACAGAACGAACAATGTAAGTTTGATTTGGCCATGGAAATAAGTTTACAGGTCTTTCACGATTCCGTCCACAATCCCGTATTCGACTGATTCTTTTGCATTCATCCAATAATCGCGATCGAAGTCCTTCATCACTTTATCAAAACTTTGTTTACAATTATCGGCTAGAATTTTTGCACCCAGTTCTTTTATTTTTCGAATTTGTTCAGCCATGATTTCTAGGTCAGCTGAAGTTCCTTGTCCCCCGCCTGAAGGTTGGTGAATCATCACTTCGCCGTGAGGGAAAATGAATCGTTTTCCTTTCTTACCGCCACTGAGCAGGATCGAACCCATAGAGGCCGCCATGCCCATGCAGATGGTGGAGACCGGTGATTTGATCATTTGCATGGTATCGTAGATGACCATGCCGCTGGTGACAACGCCACCGGGACTATTGATGTAGAATTTAATTTCTTTCCCTGGATCTATGGCATCCAAGTACATGAGTCGCGCTGTGATGTCCTTTGCAGAACGGTCATCCACCACTCCCCAAAGAAAAATCTTCCGCTGCTCAATGAATTTTTTATCAAATCGTGCAGTGGAGACCATGGACTCCATAACGTTTCCGGGTTCCTTGGGTTCCTGCTCTTCGTCCATTCGTACGGTTAATCGATCGTTCCAGTTCATCATCTCCGATTTAGGCATTCTTCTTTTTCTTAGGATTCAGTAACAGCACTTCATCTACCAGTCCGTACTCCTTTGCCTCCTGTGCTGTCATCCAGTAATCGCGATCAAAATCTTTAGCGATTCGATCGACTGGCTGTCCGCTATGCTGTGAAACCACTTCGTATAATTCTTGCTTGAGTTTTTTTACCTGTGCAACGGTGATCTCAATATCACTGGCTTGTCCGCCTGCACCAGCACTCGGTTGGTGCATCATGATGCGTGAATGTTTCAACGCAGTTCTTTTGCCGGAAGTACCAGCACACATCAACACTGCCGCCATGCTTGCTGCTACTCCGATGCATATCGTAGATACATCCGGTGTAACGTATTGCATGGTGTCGTATACGCCCAGACCTGAGTAGACCGAGCCACCGGGACTATTGATGTACATCTGGATATCGCGTACGCGATCCGTACTATCCAAAAACAACAGCTGAGCAGTAATGATATTTGCCACCTCATCGGTGATGGGATAACCCAAGAAAATGATGCGATCCATCATCAGTCGGCTATACACGTCCATGACTGCAATATTCATGGGCCGTTCTTCTATGATGTTCGGCGTCAGGTTGGTGACCATGTGCTGGGTATACCCGTGCAGGGTATTGCTGGAAATCCCCCTTTCCTTAACGGCAAACTTTTCAAATTCCTTTCCTAGGTTCATTCAGAGTTGAATTTAGGTTGAGCAATTTAACTATAAATACCGACCAAAACCAATGCCCTGATTAAAACAGGACAAAATGCCATGTTAAATCTGTCATGTATGCGTGAACGCATTAATGCTGGTGCTTACCCTGCAATTCTGCAAATTCTTTGGCAGTGACTTTCTTTTCGGTAGGTTTTGCCTGAGAGGCAGCCCACGTAAGGACTTTTGAACTGAAAACGCGCTGATACGCACTTTCTACCTGTTTTTTATCGGCCATCATGCGATCGATGTAGCTATCCAGCCAATCGTAATTGCCACCAAGGTTCATGGATCCAAAATATCCCATGAGTTGCTGACGCATGCTGTCTACAATTTCTTCACGGCTTACCTGAATCGATTGCTGTACTCCAATCTCATTGCTAACCAGTGTCCAACGAAGTTGATTCAAAAATGCAGGGAATTCTTTTTCGATGGCTTCTTCGGTTTGCTCTTTCTCGCCGCTCTTGAGTAACCATTTTTTCAAAAATGCTTCGGGGAAGTTCATTTTTGTATCCTCCGAGAGGATATGAAAGATTTCGTGTTCGAGGAGGTGTTGCGCTTGATGTCCCCAGTACGCATCGATCTGCTGACGGAGTTCATTTCGAAATTCTTCTTCGGTTGCTACTTCTTTTGCAGGAAGTGCTTCTTTGAAAAATTCAGCATCCAGATTTCTTTTTTCAACAAAAGCAATACGGGTGATGGACATTAGAAACGACTGATTCATGTCGTCTTTACTTTCTTTGTTCATTCCAAGATCACTGGCCAACCATTCACGTTCTTTGTCCTCAAATGCTTTTCCCAATTGGATGATGATGGCATCATCTTTTTTCTTGCCCATCAATTCCTTCTGAGCAGCTGCACTGAAATATTTCAACAAGAGGGAGTTGTCTTTTTTCTCTGCACCTTCTTCTACCGTGCCATCTGGTGAGCATTTTTGAAAGGAAACATTGAGCACATCTTCTTCATTGCTTACAGTTTCTGGCTCGGTCATTTTTCCTAAGCGACGCTGAAATCTATCGATTTCTTCGTTCACCATTTCTTCAGTGACTTCCACTTTATTGATGGTTGTCTTTGCTTTGGCAAGATCAGGAATACTGAACTCAGGCTTCATTCCAATTTCAAACGAGAAGGTATAGGCTGAAGGCTGGGTATGATCGAATTGAGCAGGATCGTTACTGTCTTCAGGCAAGGGTTGTCCCAGGTAACTGATGTTTTCAGTTTGGAGGTACTTCATCAATTCATTTTCGATGCTTCTCAGCACTTCTTCAGTGAAGACAGATGCACCGTACATTTTTTTGATGACGCCAGCTGGAACCATGCCTTTTCGGAATCCAGGGATGTTGGCCGACTTCGCATATTTCTTTAGGGATGCTTCATAGCCGCTAGTGTAATCACTTTGTTCAACCTTAACCTTGATCCGTTCGTGGAGTGGGGCGATCTGTTCTCGTGTAATCGTTGCCATATCGTCAATATTGTGAAAAAAGCCAGTGCGGGTGGAGGGACTCGAACCCCCAAGCCTTGCGGCACCAGATCCTAAGTCTGGCGTGTCTACCAATTTCACCACACCCGCATTTACGAGCTCATTGGCTTTTTTCAAATTGGGCAGCAAAGGTAGCGGTTTCGCACCAAAAAAGGGCAATCCGGTGCATTTTCAGTAAATTTGAAAGGCATGGAATTGGTCGAAAAAGATGAGTTAAAACTGCAATACGATCTCACCGAAGAGCAGGAAAACAAGGAAATCGTAAGGCGGTACCGTGCTTTGTTGCGAGGCCTCAAGCCTAAATTGAAGTCAGGCGACAAAGAACTGGTTCGTCATGCCTTTGAAATGGCAGTCGATGCGCACAAAACCATGCGGCGCAAAAGTGGCGAACCCTATATTTTCCATCCCTTGGCAGTCGCCATGATCTGCGTGGAGGAAATCGGACTCGGGGTGCGGTCTACCATCTGCGCGTTATTGCACGATACAGTTGAGGATACTGATATTTCGCTAGAGGATGTACAACGGGAATTCGGCCAGGAGATCAGTCGCATCATCGACGGGTTGACTAAAATTGCGACTGTAGTCGATAACAATACAACCCAACAGGCCGAAAACTTTAAAAAAATACTGCTTACCCTTACCGATGATCCGAGGGTGATCCTGATCAAACTTGCTGATCGTCTCCATAACATGCGCACGTTGGATTGCATGAAACGGGAGAAACAACTTAAGGTGGCGTCTGAAACGGTTTACGTGTATGCTCCGCTAGCCCATCGCATGGGACTGTACAACATCAAGACCGAGATGGAGGATCTTTCGATGAAGTACCTGGAGCCCGAGACCTATCGCCAAATCGCAAAAAAACTTTCAGAAACCAAACGTGAGCGCACACGGTACATCAATGAATTCATACGACCTGTAAAAGAGAAGCTCGAAAAAATTGGATTTGATTACGATATCTATGGTCGCGCTAAATCAATCCACTCCATCTGGAACAAGATGAAGAAAAAAAATGTGGAGTTCGAAGAGGTGTATGACCTATTTGCGATCCGCATCATTGTGGACGCCCCGTTTGAACGAGAGAAAGAGGCATGTTGGAAAATCTATTCGATTGTTTCCGACATGTATAGTCCTTCTCCTGAGCGGATGCGCGACTGGCTGAGCAATCCCAAATCCAATGGCTACGAGGCGCTGCATACAACGGTAATGGGACCACAGGGTCGCTGGGTAGAAGTACAGATACGGTCGCGACGAATGAACGAAATTGCCGAGAAAGGCCTTGCTGCGCATTGGAAATACAAGGAAGGGGGAGCGGATGATGATCGTTTTGATAAATGGTTCGACCAGATACGCGAAGTATTGGGAGGCGATGATCTATCTTCTATCGACTTTTTGCATGAATTCAAGACCTCCTTTCTTGCGGAAGAAATTTTCGTTTATACTCCCAAGGGGGATGTAAAAACCTTGCCAATTGGATCCAGTGCACTTGATTTTGCATTTGGAATCCATAGTGCCATTGGCTCTCGGTGCATTGGGGCTAAAGTCAACCACAAACTGGTTCCGATAGGACACAAACTGCGCAGTGGTGATCAGATTGAAATCATTACTTCCAACAAACAGAAACCAACAGAAGATTGGCTTTTACTGGTTGTAACGGCAAAAGCAAAATCACGCATCAAAGATGCACTTCGGGAGGAGAAGCGCAAGTTGTCGGATGAAGGAAAATATGCAGCTGAAAGAAAGTTCAGTGCTATCGGTGCGGCTTTCACTGCTCATAATATCGATGAACTGGTCAGTTTTTATAAGC
>JAFMES010000062.1 GCA_017856605.1 Chitinophagaceae bacterium | reverse complement strand
CTCCTCGTATTTAACTATGATAGCCAGGAAGAAATGTATGCTGAATCAAGACGCTTAGCTCATTTAGCAATTAGTTATCTAAATCGAACTGGCGACGGAGTGAACCAGGCAAATTTGGCAAAAGGTGATGCATTTTTTTACAATGGAGATGTCAACAAATGGAAAAAATTCGTCTATTCTACACTTGCCCGCTCATTCAATCATCTTTCTAATAAGTCGACGTATAACCCTGACTCCGTTCTTTATTATGCCAACTTAGGGATCAATGCCAATGCGGATAATGCCAGTGCTAAGTTTTTAGCTCAAGGACTTTCCGGTACCTATAATTTTTACGGACCGTTTCGAGTAAATGCAGGCGCGCTAAGGCAAACTAAATTTATTGCCGACTTATTAGCAGGAAGAAACCCCATGTTTCAAGGAGTTGCAGACCCACGCGCTCCTTATTTAATTAGAGAAAATACCAATGGCACATATATAGGGGTGCGTCCAAATAAAGGGACAGACGGTTTGGTCACTGCTGACCAGCCTCAAAACTTTTGGGGAGGAGCTTTTGCAAGCACCACTGCTCCAGGTGATGATCTTGGTGCTCGCTATATCTTTAGAAATGGTGCAGAATTTCCAATCATTACTGCAGCCGAGGTCCAATTCATCAAGGCAGAAGCGCATTATAGAAAAAAGAATTTTGCAGCAGCACGTCAGTCCTATCTGGACGGCATTAACCTGAGCATCGATTACTTGACTTCTTCTTTCCAGACCAATATACCTACCAGTCGACAAATCACTGCTACTTCTAAGAATTCATTTTTAACTAATGCTCTAGTTGCTCCACCTTCCATTTCTCTTTCTCACATTATGTTGCAAAAATACATTGCGATGTATGGTCATGGATTAATTGAAACCTGGACCGATATGAGGAGATTTCACTATACGGATATTGACCCAGTTACCGGTCAGCAGGTCTATAGAAACTTTGAGCCACCAATAGGTACAGATCTTTGGCCTGATAATAAAGGAGCTTGGGCCTATCGCTGTCGTCCACGATTCAATTCAGAGTTCTTGTATAATATTGCTGCCCTTGATGCAGTAGGAGGACGCGCATTGGATTATCATACAAAAGAACAGTGGTTCTCTAAACCTTGATTAATTTAATTAAATCAATAGCAATGAATAACTTATTTAAATATATCGGTGCATCATTCTTGGTGTTCGCATTTGCTTCATGCGAAAAATCGTTTGATGAAAAAACTGAACTGAATAATGACTTTTCCAATAAAAGTATTGTACAAGTATTTTTGGCAACGGTTGGAGCATCCCGCAATTATATTTATGTAGATGGGAAGCAAGTTACTGGAGCCTTGATTTCTTCAGGCGGCTTGTTTCCTGCTACGGGTATAGGATTTCAGCTGCAGCCTGGACTCCGACAGTTTCTCGTCCGCGATACTTTGAGCACAAGTACTCAACTGCCGCTTGGATTTGGTGAAGAGTTTGCGGCTGGCAAACGGTATTCGCTATTCTTATATGATACCATCAATGCGATGAAGTATAAAATTCTTCCTTTACAGGAAATTACCCCTGTTGATTCTACTATACGAATTCGATTTGCCAATTTTGCTTACAATGGTACTGCTGCTACTCCTTCCGTTGATCTCTTTTCTGTAGTTCGAAATGAAGTGATTGCTTCAAATGTCGGATATACTGCGGTTACAGATTTTGTGCCTTATCCCTCAGAAGTTTCAGGGGAAGGATTTCAGGTTCGATTGGCTGGAACAACTACGGTGCTGGCTACCATATCCAACATTAGCTTCACCCGTCAAAGAAGCTATACGGTGGCTTACCGTGGATCACATCGGGCTACCAGCGGTACAAGTGCGCGTGCTATTTCGGTATTTGCAAATAATTGATCAAGTCTACTCGATCGCTTGAAATAGTTGATCGCCCAAAATAGTCAAATAAAAAAAGAGAGGGGAGTCCCTCTCTTTTTTTATCAAGTCATATTAATGTCTAAAGCTTCTTCGCATAATCACCATCCTTTGGTTTCAAATCACCAGTAAGGATCAAGATCATGTCGATAAACGCCCAAATACCCAGTCCCCCTAAGGTTAGGAGCTGAATAATTCCAATACCAGTGTAACCCAGGTAAAAACGATGGATACCCAGAACGCCGATCAATAAGGCAAGTAAGAAGGCAGTCAATTGACTTTTCCCAGCTCCTTCAGCCTTCATGCTCTTGCTGGTTGCCACCTTCAGTCCAATTTTTTCTTTTAGACTTAGCTTGGATCCTTTGTATTCCTCATAATTAGCTTTTGCCGTTTTGTAATCGACTCCAGTTACTTGAGGAAGAGGTTTTGCGGGTTCCACTGCAGGTGGAATGGCAGATGTCAGAAAAATGACAAGTGCTGGCAGTAATACAAGAATTCTTTTCATGTCAGTTAGTTTGTACTAATTTATTTATTTTTTAACCAATTCGATCAGAATAGTAGCTGTTTTTTCCAAATCGGATGTGAATAATAGCTCCTTTCTTTTTTGTCCCGCTGTCAAGATAATTAGCCCCGTATTCGGTGGTATAGTTCCTAGTGTTTCTGCATGAAATGCAATGGAATAGCGATTTCCTTCCTTTCTTTTCAGTGTATAAACAAGGGGAGTTGCACTGAGTTTAACCTTATCAAATATAATCTGATCGTTTACGACCAACGAAATGAAATCTTCATCAATTACTCCATTATCATATATCGTGATTGTTACACTGTCCTCGGTAAATTGAAGTCGATCAATGACTTTTTCTTCCCTTTTTTCTAATTCCCGTTTGTTTGAAAGTGTTAGAGGTGACGTAGTCGCAATTGGTGTAATTGATTTATTCTCCTGGCTGGTTTCCACCTGAGCAATGACTGGAGGTCTTATTATTGATGTTGTGGGAGGATTATCTTTTTTTATAATGGGATCAGCTCGGTTCATAGTGACTGTTCCAAAGCCGCATTCTTTTTTTTGTGCATTATTGGATTCAAAATTTCCTGACATTTTTTTGCCTAACCTTACTAGTCTCAGGTCCATAAGACATACATCATTGTTGCCCTTGTAGTTCATTTTAATCACTTGTGTTTCAACAATGCGATATCCAGAATTGGTCACTGCTCCCCGAAATGCAGTTTCGCAATAAAACCCTTGGGATTTGCTGATCGAAGTTCCAAATACACTATCCTTAATCTTGCTTTTTAAATTGAGTGTATACTCGTATGTATTTTTTCCCTCTTGTATTTTTCCCTTCCACACTTGTGGAAAATCGCCCTGGGCGAATAAAGCTTCACAGCGCATGAACAACATACTGGCCAACAGTAAGAGGAGTCTGTTATACATGTACTAAATCTACGGCGAAATTTTGGTCGGTTAAAGAAAGCCCAATTCTAATTTGGCTTCCTCACTCATCTTATCTTTTGTCCAGGCGGGAGTCCAAGTGATCTCAACAAATACATCGTTGACTCCTTCGATTGTCCTAATTTTTTGATCCACGTCGTGGGGAAGGGTTTGCGCAGCGGGACAACTGGGCGCCGTCAGCGTCATGATGATTTGCACATTGTTGATTGGGACTATGTTTACTTCATAGATCAATCCCAGCTCCCAAATATTGACGGGCAATTCCGGATCAAATACGGTTTTGATCTTTTCAATCACCTCCTCCTTCAATTGCTCGGGCGTTTTCATCTTATGGCTGTTCATTTATGTTAACGGGCGATTGACCACCCAATATACTGGCTTCCAATTTCATTTGTTTAATCATGGCACTGAGCCCATTGGACCTTGTCTGTGCCAAGTGCGAACGTAACCCAATGGCATCTATAAACGAAAGCGGAGCTTCTGCAATTGCTTTTGGTGTTTGTCCACTTAAAACCAAAATGACCATGGCGACTAATCCGCGAACGATGACCGCATCGCTATCGCCCTCAAAGTAAACCTTTCCATCTTTTACCTGTGAATGAATCCACACGCTCGACTGACACCCTTTGATTTTGTATTCATCAATCTTAAAGGCTGCATCCAGAGGAGATAGTTTTTTCCCAAGGTCTATGATGTACTCGTATTTCTCTTCCCAGGTTTCAAATAATGAGAAGTCGTCTACAAGGGACTGCTCAATTTCTTGTATGGTCTTCTGCTCACTCATTACCTGAGCATTTTTAATGATTTTTCCAATGCCACCATAAATGCATCTACTTCCTGCAGCGTATTGTATGCCGCAAATGAAACGCGTGTCGTTCCTACAATACCCAACCGCTTCATCAAAGGCTGGGCACAATGGTGACCTGTGCGTACAGCAATTCCATTATTGTCAAGCAAATAGGCTAAATCCTGTGGGTGGGCTCCATCTGCGACAAATGAAACGACCGGTACCTTGTGATCAACTGCTCCTATGATGCGAACTCCTTCTACCTGTTGCAGTCTCGCTGTTATTTCAATAAGTAATGCATTTTCATGCTCCCGTATGGCAAACTTCCCCAATTGATTGATGAACTCAAGCGCAGGACGCAATGCAATCACATCCGCTATGTTCGGAGTCCCTGCTTCAAACTTGAATGGCAGGTCGTTGTAGGTTGTTTTTTCAAAACTCACTTCCTTGATCATTTCTCCTCCACCCAAAAATGGTGGCATGCTCTCCAGGATCTGCTTTTTCCCATATGCAATTCCAGTACCAGTGGGACCATAAACTTTATGTCCGGAAAAAACATAAAAATCACAATCCATCTCCCGAACATCTATATCAAGGTGCACACTTGACTGTGCTCCGTCGATCAAAACCGCTGCTCCTCTTTCATGCGCAGCTCGGATGATCTCTTCGACAGGATGAATAATACCCAAAGCATTTGATGCATGCACTACCGCAACCATCTTGGTTTTCTCACTGAGCAGTGCATGAAATCCATTCATGTCCATTTGCCCTTCATCGTTCATGGGGATGACCTTGATTACTGCTCCTTTTTTCTCAGCAATCATTTGCCACGGTACAATATTGGCATGATGTTCCAACGATGAAAGAATAATTTCATCGCCCTTTGATAAAAAAGCCTCGCCCCACGAAGATGCAATCAGATTGATGCTCTCTGTAGTTCCTTTAGTGAAAATGATTTCTTCTACATGTGCAGCGCCAATGAATTCTTTTACTGCATTGCGCGTTTCTTCGAATGCAGCTGTCGCTTCGTCGGCCAGTGTATGCAAACCCCGGTGAATGTTGGCATTGTACGTGGAGTAGTAGTGTGAAAGTGCCTCAATGACTTCAATTGGCTTTTGCGCTGTCGCGGCATTATCGAAATAAACCAGGTCCTTTCCCTTGACCTTTCTATTCAGTATTGGGAAACGCTGGCGTATGACTTGAACATCATATGGAACGAACTTAGGCATTTATTCGCTATAAGAAAGTCGCTCTGAAATTAACTGATCGGCATATGCACGAATTGCATCACTTTTGATCTGATCCAGTACGTCCACTGCAAATGCATGCAGCAGCAATGCCTTCGCTTTATCATCCGGAATACCTCTTGCTTTTAGATAAAATAAGGCGTTCTCATCCAACTTTCCAACCGTGCACCCATGCGAACATTTTACATCGTCTGCAAAAATCTCCAGTTGCGGCTTTGTATTGGCAGAGGATTGATTTCCGATCAGAATATTTTTATTGGACTGATAGGCATTCGTTTTTTGTGCATCCTGACGCACAAAGATCTTCCCATTGAAAACGCCAGTTGACTCTTCATCCATGATGCCTTTGTACAATTCATTACTCAGGCAATTGGGCATTTGATTATCAACAATCGTGTGATTATCCGCCAAGGTTTTACCGTTGAGCAGATAAAGTCCGTACATGTGACTTTCACTGTTGGCGGCTTCCATGATCATGTTGAGGTTGTTGCGCACCAGCATACCGCTTAATGTAATGGTGACTGCATGCGTAGTGCAGCGACCGAGTTGACGGATATGGGTGGTACCGGTGTGGCTTGCTCCTGTGCCTTCATTCTGAAGCTTCACATAATGCACGTGCGCATCTGTTTCTGCGCAGATCTCGATTACTTCATTGGTTAAACTCTCTTCGCTTCCGATCCGAATGTAGGTCTCCAGTATCTGCAACTCTGAAGCGGCTTCCGCGTGAACCAATATGCGAGGTTGTGAAAAGCGGAAACCAGTTGTGCTATCTGAAAAATGATAAATAACCACTGGATCAACTACCTGCTTTCCTTTCTTAGCTCGGATAAAAACACCTCCTGCAGCAAATGCACCATTCAAGGCATTGATTCCGTCTTTATGGTACTGCTGGGAATGCCCCAAATGCTTTTTTACAAAATCTGCATCTTCATCTCCTGCAGCTGTCTCCAATGATTTTACGATCAGTTGATCAGTGCCTGCTGTGTAGTGTGATAATGCTGACTGGTAAATGCCATTTACAAAGACAACTGCATTTGCAGCTAGTTCTCCAGGTAAAAAATGTTGATGTATAGTTTCTTCGGAAAGGGATGAGACTGCCCCATCTACTAGCATGCCTTCTTTGAACAGAGTGCGAATCCGAGTGTATTTCCACTCTTCGTGTTTTAATGCTGGGAGTCCCCATTGATCAAAACTCGACCAATTCTGCTCCTCAAACGTTCCAAGGGTAGCCGAACCGGATCGCTTTTGCTCAAATGCTTTATTTAAACTTGTGATTTCCATGAGTGCTTATGCAGTTGTGGCTTCCAGTTCAGCCTTGATAAAATCATATCCCTTCTCTTCTAATTCCAGTGCTAGTTCTTTGGTCCCGGAACGAACAATCTTGCCGTTATATAATACGTGTACGAAATCAGGAACAATATAATCGAGCAAACGCTGATAGTGCGTTACCACAAGAAATGCATTGTCTTTACTGCGCAACTGATTTACGCCATTAGCGACTATACGCAATGCGTCGATATCCAACCCTGAATCGGTTTCATCCAATATGCCCAACTTTGGCTCCAGCATTGCCATCTGAAAAATTTCGTTTCTTTTTTTCTCGCCTCCTGAAAATCCTTCATTCAGTGAACGGGAGAGAAGCGATTGGTTGATTTGTACCAATTGCATTTTTTCTTTCATCGTCTTTAGGAACTGAGCCGCATCCAACGGCTCAAGTCCTTGGTATTTGCGTTTTTCGTTAACTGCAGTCTTGATAAAATTTGTGGTGCTGACTCCTGGAATCTCTACAGGATACTGAAATGCAAGGAACAGTCCCTCTTTTGCGCGATCCTCGGGCGCCATTTCCAGCAGGTCCTTGCCAAGGAAATCAACTGAACCTCCTGTTACTTCATAATCTTCTCTTCCTGCAAGTACAGAAGCCAAGGTGCTTTTTCCGGAACCATTGGGACCCATAATTGCATGGACTTCTCCTGGTTTAATCTCCAGATTGATTCCTTTTAAAATTTCTTTCTCTTCAATGCGTGCCTGTAAATTATCGATCTTAAGCATAATGTGCTTTTGTATGTGAATAATTGGTTATCCTACACTTCCTTCCAAACTGATGGCAAGAAGCTTTTGTGCTTCTACTGCAAACTCCATGGGAAGCTGATTCATGACCTCTTTGGCAAAGCCGTTGATGATCAATGCGACTGCTGTTTCAGTATCCATACCTCGTTGATTGCAGTAAAAGATTTGATCCTCTCCAATCTTGGAAGTTGTCGCCTCATGTTCTACGACGGCGGAATTATTTTTTACTTCGATGTAGGGGAAAGTATGCGCTCCGCATTTATCGCCCAACAACATAGAATCACACTGTGAAAAGTTGCGTGCATTATCGGCATTTTTTGAAACGCTCACTAAACCTCGATAGGAATTCTGACTTTTTCCAGCTGAGATGCCTTTAGATACAATGCGGCTTCGTGTATTCTTACCCAAATGGACCATTTTGGTTCCGGTGTCTGCCTGCTGAAAATTATTGGTGACAGCAACGGAATAAAATTCACCAATGGAGTAATCTCCTTTCAAAATCACTGAAGGATATTTCCAGGTAACGCTCGATCCGGTTTCGACCTGTGTCCAAGAAATTTTTGCATGATCCCCTGCACAGATGCCGCGTTTGGTTACAAAATTGTAAATACCTCCTTTGCCTTCTTTATCTCCCGGATACCAGTTCTGAACGGTTGAATACTTGATTTCTGCTTTTTCCATTGCTACCAATTCCACTACCGCGGCATGCAATTGGTTCTCATCGCGCTGAGGAGCTGTGCAACCTTCCAGGTAACTTACGTAACTCCCTTCTTCTGCTACGATCAATGTGCGTTCAAACTGGCCCGTGTTGGCAGCGTTGATTCGGAAATAAGTTGACAGCTCCATTGGGCATCGAACTCCCTTGGGAATATAGCAAAATGAACCATCGCTGAATACTGCTGCATTCAATGCAGAGAAGTAGTTGTCGGTCGCCGGCACCACAGATCCCAAGTATTTTTTTACCAACTCCGGATGCTCTTGCACTGCCTCGCTCATGGAACAGAAAATGACTCCGACTTTCGACAGTTCTTCTTTGAACGTAGTGGCAACTGAAATACTATCCATCACTGCGTCTACTGCTACTCCTGAAATTCGCTTTTGCTCGTCTAGTGATATCCCGAGTTTTTCAAATGTCTTCCTGAGTTCAGGATCTATTTCGTCAAGGCTTTTAGGACTGATTTTCTGTTTTGGAGCAGAATAGTAAATGATGTCTTGAAAGTCAATTTTAGGATAGGTTACATTGGGCCATTGGGGCTCTTCCATTTTCAACCACTGGCGATAGGATTTCAAACGGTATTCCAATAGCCATTCTGGCTCATTTTTCTTTGCAGAAATGAACCGAACGGTGTCCTCCGTTAAACCCTTGGGAGCCTCATCTGCCTCAATGGCGGTCACGAACCCGTACTTGTATTCCGAGGTCGTTACCTGTTCTAAAATATCTTCTTGTTCCTCAGCCATAAACCCTCTTGAATTTGAAGCGCAAATTTCATCATTTTGCCCCTTTGTAAAAAGCCAAATGCGCTCTTAGGACCTTTTGGGGCGGTGTTTTTCCGTATTTCGTAACAGATTTGGATCGGCAAGGTTCATTTTTTGCCTAAACCGTTGTGAACAAATTGTTTATTGGCAATTCAGTATTTTTAGACTTACATGTCAGAATCGCTATTTTCTTCAATTACAGCTTCCTTTCTTGATCGATTTGGGGGTAGTCCTGCCCGATTTCAGTCGCCTGGAAGGATCAACCTCATCGGGGAGCATACCGATTACAATGGGGGATTTGTACTGCCCGCAGGAATCGATTTATGTTGTCGCGTTGTGATCGCGCCGACGCAGGAGGCGCGATCGGTAGTGGTTGCCTTCGACCTGAACGAGGAATTCAGTTTCGACGCAAACGCTCTGCCCGCTCAGTGTCCCACTTGGGCTGCCTATATCCTGGGCGTGATTCATGCAATGGGTAAGCGAGGCAAGATCATCGGCAACTTCCAGGCGGTTTTCAGTTCGGATATTCCCATCGGAGCGGGACTTTCCTCTTCGGCGGCATTGGAATCGGTTTTTGCTTTCGCATTGAACGATCTCTTTCGGCTTCAATTGGATCGCATGGAACTGACCCGAATTGCGCAGCAGGCGGAGAATGAATATGTGGGACTCCAATGCGGGATCATGGACATGTTTGCCAGTATCCACGCCAGAAAAGATCAGGCGATACAATTGGACTGCCACACGCTCGATTTTCGTTATGTCCCCTTACACATGAACGATCATTTGATGCTGTTGGTGGATACAGGGATTAAACACGAATTGGCGTCTTCTGAATACAATGTAAGGCGACAAGAATGCGAGGAAGTTGTTGGACTGTTTCATGATCTTGGTTATGCTGTTCAATCGCTTCGCGACATCACCATGCAGCAATTGGAAATGCAACGGGACCGAATTTCTCCTTTGCTTCTAAAACGCGCTCGCCATGTTGTGAGTGAAAATGAACGTGTACTAGAGTTTGTAAAATCCATGCAGGAAGGCGACTGGCAATCGGCTGGTCAATTGCTTTATGCATCGCATTATAGTCTGCGTGATGATTACGCAGTGAGTTGCAATGAACTTGATTTTTTAGTGAAAACCGTCAAACCTCTTAATGGAGTAATCGGATCCAGAATGATGGGGGGAGGATTTGGTGGTTGCACAATCTCCATCGTAGAAAAAAGTTGTTTGGAAGCAGTGATGGAGGCTGTCAATTTCGCTTATCAGGAGTCGTTTGGAATCGCTCCAAAATCATATATTGCACAAACAGGCAATGGCGCCTGTGCGATCTAAATCAGCTGCATGAAACGATTGT
>JAFMES010000061.1 GCA_017856605.1 Chitinophagaceae bacterium | reverse complement strand
TGAAGAACGCCATTCCAATACACGAAATACAATCTGCGTTGAGATGTTGTAGGGAAAATTTCCAACCAACGTAAACGGCGAAGTAAATGGACTCGAAATGTCCAAAATACTATCCTCGATCAACGCTTGTTTCAATTGAGGAAAGGTAGCCGACAAAAACGCTACTTTTTCACGATCGATCTCCACCGCTTTGAACTCAATATTGGGAATGTTTAGCAAGTACCGGGTAAGCGCCCCGCCGCCCGGACCAACCTCCAATAAGCGGTCAAACGGTTCTTCCATAAGCACTTGTGTGATGTTTTCACAAACTGCTTTTTCCCTTAAAAAATGCTGTCCTAACGACTTTTTCAGCGTATACATGGAAGTCAAAAATAGCACAAAGATCAGCGTTTTTCATTGTACCTTTAACGCCTAAGATGGGGAGCACATGAGCACCAAAAAAAGACCGGTCATTGGTATTTCCTTAGGGGATTTGAATGGAATTGGCACGGAGTTGATTATCCGCACATTTTCAGATAACCGTATTACTGAACTATGCACGCCCATAGTCTTTGGATCCAATAAGGTACTCAATTTCTACCGCAAATTGATGCCAGAGACCAACATCAATTACAATAGCATCAAGGAAATTTCAAAAGCCCATCCAAAGCAGCTCAATATTTTTACAGTTTGGGAAGAAGAGGTTGCCATTGAGCCTGGAAAAGCAACTGAAACAGGAGGCAAATACGGAGTGCTTTCTCTTCAATCGGCAGTTACCGCATTGAAATCCGGTGAAATTGATGCATTGGTCACTGCTCCATTGAATAAACATACCATGCAGTCAGGCGACTTTCAATTCACTGGACACACGCCCTATTTGAAAGAGACGTTTAAGGCTAATGATGTGATCATGCTCATGACAGCAGAGAACATGAAAGTTGCATTGCTCACCGAGCACGTAGCCATTGGAGAGGTTGCAAAAAATATTACAAAGGAACAGATCATCAATAAAATCAATTTGCTTAAATCATCTCTCAAAAAAGACTTTGGCATCGATCGTCCCCGCATAGCAGTGCTGGGATTGAATCCACATGCTGGAGATGAGGGACTGGTTGGCAAAGAAGAAAAAGAGATCATTCGTCCCGCTGTCCTGGAAGCCAAGCGAAACGATTGCATCGTGATGGGTCCTTATAGTGCCGATGCATTTTTTGCACGGGGGCATCATGAAACATTTGATGCAGTGCTGGCAATGTACCATGACCAAGGCCTGATCCCTTTCAAGTCACTGGCCCTTGGAGAAGGAACAAATTTTACAGCAGGCTTACCTGTTGTGCGCACTTCTCCCGATCACGGAACAGCATTTGATATTGCTGGAAAAAATTGCGCGGACGAATCTTCGTTCCGCCAAGCAATTTATACCGCTATCGATATTGTTGAGAAAAGAGAATCTTTTGCGGAACGAACCAGCAATCCCATCCGAAAAATCTCCGCTCAAGTGGTTGCCAATGCGGTTGATGAAAAAATTGAAGAATAGGCTATATTAGAGCCATGTTCGTTAGGCTCACATTATTATTTTTCATCACTCTTGTTGCGTTAGGAGCGACTGCACAAGACAGTGCATCAGTGCCCACAACACCACTGTCCTCCAAACCAAAAAAGAATGTACTCAAAGCAAACGTGATTGGTATTGCACTCAGCGGACAATATGAGCGACTGCTTTCAAAACGAGTTGCCGTAGGATTTTCATACAAAACAATTCCCTGGGGTGGAGTGCCGTTTCGCGGACTTATCAATCCCAACAACCAAGGTACTCAAGAAACACTCAATAAGTTAAGATTCCACCATCAGGCCCTCACTCCGGAGATTCGATTTTATTTTGGAAAAAAAGGGTATGGCAACGGATTTTATGTTGCTCCATTTTATCGTAACGCTACTTTTCGCACCAGTGGCTTAGGTCTCGATTTTGTAAAAGACAATGGCCAAGAAGATACCCTACGATTTGATGCTCGCATCAATACCCATACATATGGAATGCTGCTGGGTTCTCAGTGGAATTTGGGAAAACGATTTGTCTTGGACATACAATTCTTTGGTCCGCATTTTGGTCGCAGCAATCTCAGCATAATAGCTCGTCCCAAATTTGAAATGACTCCAGATGAACAGGATAATTTAGAAGCACTTGGACAATTATTCGCTGAAGAAGCAAAAAACAGTTTGACTTCAGCAGGTATTCCATTCAAAAACGAAACAGTGTTGAAAGAACCCGAAAAAATAACATTGAAGGCCAATAGCATTTGGGCAGGAATCCGAACAGGAATATCAATAGGTTGGCGTTTCTAGGTCATATTATTTACCGGAAAAAACTTCGTTTTTCAATCCTTTATTGATCTCGTAGTTTTCATAATATAATTCGATTCGGCCCTTAGTAGAGGATGGCTGCTTATTTTTCTTTTCAGAAGTACCAGGGTCGTATTCAAAGGTGATTCCTTTGGGAAGTTTGTATTCTTTTGTATTGAACAATACAACTGTTTTATCAGGCAATCCCCACTTTGCAAATTTTCCATAATCCATCTCCATTTCATAGGTACCATTTTCGCGCGTCGTGGTTATGGTTTTGCGAATCAGCATTTGCCGATCGTCTACGTACAAGGTTGTGAGCACAACATCAGAAACGGGATCATTGGGTATCAATTTATACACTGCAAGGTCGCTTCCCTTCCAATTGATCCTTCCAGAGGCCAGTGCCGTTTGGTTTCCCAATGAAAGCAACGTACCCATATTGACATTGATTCCGCCTTTGGGAAGAATGGAGACCCCTTTTTCTTTTTTTATTCGAAACTGATCGGGATACCGGTAATAAATCCTAACCGTAGACAACGGAATCTTCAAAAAAGCAACATCGGTTTTGAGTTTGCCCACTGCTTCATAATCTTTAACAGAAAGCAGTTTTGTACGTAAAGATTTTACCACCTCATCGACCGATTGTGCTTGCAGGTGGTCGTGCGAAAATGGCAATAAAAGTAGAAAGCAGATAAGGAAACGCATACTATGTAAACACATCTTTCGTAATAAAGTTGAGATCATAGGAAACTGTCTGAATCACGGTATGCCTTCACCAAAGCCAATTCACCTTCCTTACCTTTTATCGCATTCCCGTGTTCCATTCCCATGATTCCTCTGAATCCCTTTTTATGAATATGCTTGAATATGTTTTTGTAATTCATTTCACCGGTAGTGGGTTCATTACGACCAGGATTATCGCCAATTTGAAAATACCCTATCTCATCCCATGTCTTATCAATGTTTGCAATGATATTCCCTTCGTTGCGCTGCATATGGTACATGTCAAATAGGATTTTACAAGAGGGACTATTCACCGCCTTGCAAATCATATAGGTTTGTGAAGAATACCGCAGGAACAAGTCGGGATTATCACTCAGTGGCTCTAACACCATCACCAGTCCGTGTTTTTCTAAAATCTCTGTGCCCCTTCGAAGTGCGTCAATGACATGTGCCGTTTGTATGTCTAATGGCAAAGAACGATCGAAGTTTCCTGGAACGACCGTCATCCATTTGGCATTGCACCGTTTTGCAACTTCTACAGCAGTTTTGCAATCCCGTACAATGATGTCTTTGAATTCTTGTTTTCCGGTCGCGAGACTCAGTTTCCAGTGCCACGAATCGGTAGTTATAACAAAAACTCCCATTTTCATCCCCAATTTGGAAAGGGTTTCTCCAATTTTCGATTGCATATCAGTTGATCGACCCATCATGCCATTGTCTTCAATCGAACGAAAACCCTGATCATATCCATACTTTATTTGTTCGATGAAATCCTTACCTGCATGAGCGGCAAACATGCCATCGTGAAAGGCATAGTCCAAATTAAAAGGCTGAGCAGCGCTTCCTTTGAGCTGGTCAGCGTGTGCGGCTGAGAAGCCGGCAAGACCAGCAAAAGAGGTCAATGTCGCATTCCTAATAAAATTTCTTCGTTGCATCAGATAGTTTTTTATAGAAACGATGAATGATCGATACAATTTAATTAAAATTGTATCAAATAAACCGACTTGAGAACAAATCTCACTGCCTGCATCTTATTCATCATCTTGACGGTCTATCAAACTCCGGTTTTTTCTCAATCGCGTCCCTCAGAAACAATCGTTCTGCCTGGCTCAGAAGTGCAACTCAAGTTGGTAAGCATTCCATCAGGGACCTTCATCATGGGCAAGAACAAAAGCATCACGATCTCTTCTTTTTGGATGGGCGCTTATGAAATTACCCACGATCAATTCAACGTTTTTTTCAGAAATGAAGCGTTGTCGCAGGGCTCCAAAGTAGATGCCGTAACTCGGCCTACTGCTCAATACATTGATCTCAGCTGGAATATGGGAAAAGAAGGAGGATATCCAGCCAACAGCATGAGCGTTGATGCTGCCATGATGTTTTGCCGATGGCTGTATCAGCAGACAGGTATTTTTTACCGATTGCCAACAGAAGCAGAGTGGGAATATGCGTGCCGCGCTGGCTCCACTTCCACCTATTTTTTTGGAAACGATGCTACTGTATTGGGACAATACGCCTGGTTCAAAACAAATAGCAAGGGCAAATACCAGCGGGTGGGACTGAAAAAAGCAAATGCCTGGGGACTTTACGACATGCTGGGAAATCTTACCGAGTGGACTGCAGACCAATACGATTCAGCCTATTTAATTAATCTCCAAAGTGGGACAACTGATCCTTTGATCCTTCCCTCCTCCCGCTATCCCCGATCGGTACGGGGAGGCTCGTATATGGATGACGCTTCAAAACTCAAGGCCTCTTTCCGAAGTGCATCCAATCCCAGTTGGAATAAACGGGACCCTCAGATTCCCAAAAGCAGGTGGTGGCTCACCGATGGAATGTTCGTGGGATTTCGGGTTGTACGTCCAGTAAACCAGCCTTCTGCAGAAGAAGCGGAAAAATTCTATAAATTGTATCTGGGTAACTGACCCTTAAAACAAGAACCAATGACTACTTCCAACAGAAGAAAATTCATGAAGCAATCGGGCATGATCACCAGTGGAATCATTGCTGCACCTGCATTATCACAAGCCAACTTTTTTTCCGGCGCATCCGGCGAAATTAAAATCGCATTGATTGGTTGCGGCGGTCGCGGAACGGGAGCAGCAGTACAAGCATTAAAGAGCAAACAAAATGTAAAACTGGTCGCAATGGCCGATGCTTTTCAAGATAGGGTTGAGTCTTCACTCAAAAGCATCAAGAATGAATTGAGCGAATCCGGTCTCTCTGCAACCATGGTGGATGTTCCAGCCGAACGTCAATTTGTGGGATTTGATGGTTACCTAAAGGCCATTCCCCTTGCGGATGTAGTGATCCTCACCACACCTCCCGGATTTCGTCCCATCCATTTTGAAGAAGCGGTGAAACAAAACAAACACATCTTCATGGAAAAACCGGTTGCAACCGATACGGAAGGCATAAAAAAAGTACTTGCAGTGGCAGAACAAGCCAAAGCAAAAAAATTGAATGTGGTAGTCGGACTTCAACGGCACTATCAAAATTCGTATCGTGAATTATTCAAACGCAAAGACTTAATCGGAGAAATTACATCTGCTCAAGCATGGTGGAACAACGATGGTGTTTGGGTGAACGCAAGAAAAGCGGGACAAACCGAAATGGAATACCAAATGCGCAACTGGTATTATTTTAACTGGCTTTGCGGAGATCATATAACCGAGCAACACATTCACAACATCGACGTAATCAACTGGTTCAAAGGCTCCTATCCCGTTAAAGCGCAAGGCATGGGTGGCAGAGAAGTTAGGAAAGGTAAAGATCATGGAGAAATCTTTGATCATCATTATGTAGAGTTCCACTATGCCGACGGTTCCATTTTGAACAGTCAATGCCGCCACATCAAGAATACGATGTCAAAAGTGGATGAACTGATTGTGGGGACTAAAGGAAAAATTTATTGCGGCGCTGCAAGTATTCGCGATAACAAAGGCACAGTCGTTTATCAATTCGATAGAAAAACAGAAAATGACCCCTATCAGAGCGAACACGATGAGCTGTTTGCTGCAATTGCAAAAGGAGAATACAAATTTGCTGATGCAGAAAACGGAGCTAAAAGCACCATGACCTCTATCATGGGGAGAATGGCGACCTATAGCGGTAGGATGATCGAATGGGATAAAGCCCTGCAATCTGGAATGAATCTGCAACCGACCGCTTATACCTGGGATACTGCACCTCGTTCCCTTCCAGATGCAAATGGTGATTATAAAGTTGCTGTTCCCGGTGTGACAAAATTCTATTGATCGGTCCGAAACGGATTCACAGGTAATCCTTCAGCCGAAAACACATTGGGCATTGCGGTATTGGTAAACCCAAATCGAACATCAACCGGTTCCTTGATTTCATTGCTGTAAACAAGGATTGTTTTTCCCTCTATCATTGCTTTGGCAGGGACAAAACGACCATCAGCGCCTGCAATTTGAAATTCAGTGGGCGGTCCCCCTTTTGAAATCAATGCGGTTGGCACGTGATTGAAACTGACTCGAATGGCACCTTTTTCACGGGTGTGGCTTGCGTACTGGGGACTTTTATAAAACAATCCACTCACCCCATAATAATCTCCCAAAGCGTAACTGGCCAAGCGCTCCGCGACTTCCTTTTTTAAGGTGGGGTGAATATCATTTATGTTATCTACCAAATCAGTGATAACAACCATACCGGTTTTGGAGTGTGCTGCTGCCTGCGTTTGAGCTTCACGAAGAAATGCAGCATTGATATGTGTGTCCCCGTAGGCATATGGAGCTATCTGTACAAAATAAAACGGGAACTTCTTGCCCCAGGCACTGCGCCAACTCTCAATCATGCTAGTAAGCAATCGCCTATACCCCCAATGAGTGCCCACATTGCTTTCCCCCTGGTACCAAAGTGCCCCTGAAATTGAAAAATTGGTAAGAGGATGAATCATCGCATTGTAAGCCTCTCCGCGGATATGGGGCCACCATTGAGAAGGTTGCAATTTTTCAGCAGCCCTTCGGAGATCATAATCATTGTATACAACATCGGAGGGTGTCCAAACTTCAGCAGGAGTTCCTCCCCAGTTGCTGTTGATCAACCCAACAGGAAACCCGGTTTGTGCCTCAATGCGTTTACCAAAAAAATATCCAATGGCGCTAAAATGAAGCATATCCTCTGGATTACAGACTACCCAACGAGCCTGAACATCGTCTTGCGGATGATTACTGGTTGATTTCGGAACATAAAAAAACCGAATCTTTTTATTGGTTGCATTGGGTGATTCATCTTTGGATTGTTTCAAACCCTGGTCGGCGGACCACTCCATATTACTCTGTCCTCCACACAACCAAACTTCGCCAACCATGACATCCTCCAGCACAAGTGTGTTTCTGCCTTTGATGGTAATGGTATGGGGACCGCCTGCCGCCGGTGTTTTAATCTCTGTGACCCACCGAGCGCCGCGACTTGCCGTTACCTGATAGGTGGTTGTATCCCACGATACAGTTATCATAATCTTTTCAGCAGGTGCCGACCAACCCCATAATTTTACTGAAGTTTTTTGCTGCAATACCATGTGAGATCCAATCAGTGCAGGAAGTCGAACGTCTGCCAACAAAACAGTAGATCCCCAAAGAAGAATTGCAATCAATAAAAGAAACTTTTTCATGTGGAAGCATTTGATGTGTTGAAAATAATGAAATTCAAGATGCTTAAAACAGATCGCCAAGCTTTATATTTGTATCAAACCTGATTCCATGAAAAAATACGCCTTCTTTCTTCTAGCAATTTCGCTGTTGTTGTCGTCTCTATCGCAAGCAGCCATACCACCAACTTCATCTCAACCTACTATAGCCAATGAACAAATTGAAGAGTCGATTGCTGCGCTGAAAAACATGAGTAAGAAGGAGCGCAAGGAGAAATCCATGGAAATTAAAAAAGCAGTTCGCTCGTATAAAAGTCAACTCAAGGATGACGATGACGTTGATACAAATAAAGTGTTGGCATTGGTTTTCGCAGTTCTGATTCCCCCCATTGGAGTAGTGATCTATGAAAATAAAGTGACTACGAAATTCTGGCTTTCGCTTTTACTGACCCTTTTGTTTTACCTACCCGGAATGATTTATTCTCTGCTGGTGGTTACGGGTAATGCCTAATTAACTTAGCACATCTTTCTTTCTAAACGATAGAAAGGCAAGGGCTAAAAAGCCAATGATGTGTGCAAACAGCACCAGGGCAGAATTCAGGATGGCCGGAAGGTTTTCTATGCTTCCGACAATTTGCTGATTGTCCTCATTAAGTTTCACATCAAAGAAACCCTTCCATCCCAACATGTGCGATGTAAATAGGTAGTGTTTCATCGAATTAAAAAAGGGAAGGTCCAGTGAATTGAGGATGGTGAATACGATGATGATGCTCATAGTGGCAATGATGGGACCAATGGAATTATCCGCAAATATGCTCAATAAAAATCCCAAGGCTGCAACCGTGGTCATGGCCAATGCTGCATAGCCAAATGCACAGAGATAACGCCAAAGAATATCAGTGCTCACGATTTGAGTAACCACTTCGCTCTTGAGAATCAACATATCATCGGCACCAAAGATGATCAATGATAATCCCAACGCCCAAATGGCCATCCAAAGCAAAAGCATCATGGTATAAATGAAGGCTGCTGTGAATTTCCCCATTAATAATTTAGTGCGACTGATTGGCTTAGTCAATAACAGTCGAAGCGTACCGTGTGCTGCCTCTCCCGATACCATATCGCCTGAGACCAGAACAATCAGCAGAGGCACGTGCACCAGTAAGAGTTGCAAAATCAAATACGTCATTAGATATCCATTCAAAATATTGCCTTGTACTTCAAACGTATCCGAAAGCGATTGCATTCCAAACTGCATGTAACTTTTCCCATCGGCATAGAATCCCAACTGAATGACGCTGACAATGGCAGTGATTGCAGCAAATGCGATGTAGGTTCGCGGTTTGCGAAAAACTTTATAGAGCTCTACTTGAACCAGATCATTAAACCGCATGCTCGGAAGTTAAGGATAAGAAATAGGCCTCCAGGGCGTTCATGGATCGTATGGCGCGCACTTCAATTCCATTTTCCACCAAGATAGCATTGAAGTGTGCCGTTTCAGATGCCGGCATGACCGCAACGAATTTATGGTCGTCAAGTTGATTGAATTCAGCCGCATTGCTTTTGCCGTAAAGCACAGAGAGTGCTTTTCTGCTATCACTTACCCACCATTCTACCCGGCTCTTCTCGGGACGAAGCAGTTGAGCTACTTCTCCTTCCACCGCTTTTTGTCCTTTATGAATGATGAGCAAACTATCCGCCACCTGTTCAATTTCGGACAAGAGGTGAGAGGAGACGATTACTGTTTTTCTTTTATTACGACTCAAATCCAGAATCATATTGCGTATATCGCTTATGCCCTGTGGATCGAGTCCATTTGTCGGTTCATCCAAAATGATTAATTCAGGGTCGTGCACCAGTGCTACTGCAATACCCAATCGCTGTTTCATCCCTTGGGAATATACGCGAACTGGATCATGAGCACGCTCATCCAATCCTACCCACTTGAGCGTTTGCATGAGCAGATCTTTATTGGGACTGACCCCGCTGAGGCGCGCAAAGATTTCAAGGTTTTTATAAGCGGATAAATACCCGTAGAGTTCAGGCTTTTCTACAACTGCACCGATGCGCGATAAGATATAGTTTCGATCGTTCATCAAGGATTTTCCAAAAACCTCGATGTTGCCGGAACTGGGACGAATCAACGAAAGTACCATGCGCAGCGTCGTTGATTTTCCAGCCCCATTCTGTCCCAAAAATCCATACACCTCCCCTTGCTTCACAGCGAAATCAAGCTGCTTAACGGCATGGAAATCGCCGAAGGATTTAGAAAGCGCAGTGGCACGTAAAACGGTAGATGGCATGGAATACAAAGTTAACGGGCAGAAACAAAAAAGGTCCCAATAACGGGACCTTTTCCTGAATGATTGATGGATTATTTATACTGCGCTATGAGCGACTGAGCAAATGCAGTCATGGTTTTCAAACCCTCTTCAGGCAGATTACCTTTCTTGAATTCCGCCAGGATCTCAGGGTGCTTGGATTCCATTTCACTTAAAAACTGCTCCTCAAATTCCTTTACGGACTTCACTGGAAGGTCACGCAAAAGACCCTGGGTACCCAGGTAAATGATGGCAACCTGCTTTTCAACGGCAACAGGCTGGTATTGTCCCTGCTTCAAAATTTCTACGTTTCGAGCTCCTTTATCGATAACTGACTTGGTTGCAGCATCAAGGTCGCCTCCGAACTTAGAGAAGGCTTCCAACTCGCGATAGAGCGCCTGGTCCAGCTTAAGCGTACCAGCTACTTTCTTCATGGATTTG
>JAFMES010000060.1 GCA_017856605.1 Chitinophagaceae bacterium | reverse complement strand
AATACCTCATTTGAACTGGTAGGGGCAATTTTTTTTAATGCAATGGGATCAATTACGGTAATTGAGCCCGGAACCTTACTCAACAATTTATTTCTTTCCAGTACCACTTGAATTTGAGGCATGGAGGAATAGGAGCTGTCGGGTTGCACATCCTTTTGTTGAGCTTGTGTTACCCCTATTAAGTTAGTCAGTAATACAATCAGGATCGGATTTCTCATCGTGTACCATTTCACAGAATCAAAATTCAAGTTTCCTCCGAGGGGATATTTACGCATTTGGGAAAACGCATTTTCGAAATCAGGAAAATCAATCCGTTTGTTTAACTTGAGGGTGAAACGATTGCCATGCGTTACTCATTTTATTTTTTATTCTGTTTGACCATCGGAATGTTTTGCACTCAGGCACAATCCGATCGTCCCAATATCCTGGTGATATTTTCCGATGATCATACCGAGCAAACCATCAGTGCGTATGGAAGTCAATTGATGCAGACTCCTAATATTGATCGAATTGCAAAAGAAGGAGCACTGCTTAAAAATGTATTTGTCACCAATTCAATTTGCGCTCCTAGTCGCGCTGTTTTATTGACCGGCAAATACAGTCACATGAATGGACTTCGCGATAACGGTCCCAATCGCTATTTTGCTCCTGAGCAGCAACAGATTCAGAAGATACTTTCAAAAAATGGTTACCAGACTGCATGGGTAGGGAAGTGGCATTTGCATACGCTACCCAATGGATTTGATCACTGGAAAATTCTTCCCGATCAAGGAAATTATTTTCAGCCTGATTTTATTCATATGAATAACGATACCGTTAAGCATATAGGGTATGTTACCGATTTGATCAGTGACTTTGCTTTGGAATGGTTGGAAGGACGCGATAAAAGCAAATCATTTTTTCTGGTTGTAGGAGAAAAAGCCACGCACCGCAATTGGATGCCTGATCCACGTGACTTTGCGGAATTTGAGAAACAGGAATATCCTTACCCCGAGGATTTCTTTGATCGCTATGAAGGTAGGCGTGCTGCTCGTGAGCAAGACATGACCATCAGCAAAACCATGTTGATGCATGATGACCTAAAGATTGGGGTCAATTTTGAACGTTCTGGTAGAGGAATGTTTGGTCGCATGAGCCCTGAACAAAAAAATGCATACAAGGCGTATTATGATCGTGCCGAAGCAGAATATAAAGCATTGAAAGACGATAGTCTTGCTATTGTAAAGTGGAAATACCAACGCTACATGCGTGATTATTTAGCTACTGCCCGTTCGATGGACCGGAATATTGGTCGCATTCTCGATTACTTGGATAAAACCGGACTTTCAAAGAACACCATTGTCATCTATACATCCGATCAGGGATTTTATATGGGCGAGCATGGTTGGTTTGATAAGCGATTCATGTACGAGCAAAGTTTACGAACGCCATTTGTGATTCGGTATCCTGGAAAAATCAAATCGGGCACTCGCGTAGATCAAATGGTTGTCAATATTGATTTTGCCCCAACACTTTTGGATATGGTAGGATTACAGGTGCCTAATGATATGCAGGGAAAAAGTTTTACCCGGTTGCTGAAAGGAGAGCGTGTTTCGGATTGGCGAAAGAGCATGTATTACCATTACTATGAATATCCGGTTCCTCATCGAGTTGCACCTCATATTGGAATGCGCACGGACCGATATAAATTAATTCGGTTTTATGGACCGCATGAGGAGTGGGAGTTATTTGATTTGAAGGAAGATAAACATGAATTGAAGAATTTGTATGGCGATCCTGCTAAGTCGCAATTGATAGCTGCATTAAAACGTGAACTACAAGCGTTGGCAGAACAGTATAACGATCGTGAAGCAGTTCAACTTCTTTCTTCGAAATAACGTTGTGCGTAGATGAATTTTATAAAAAAAGCCATCACCTTATTTCATCCTGAGCGATTTCAGGGATGGGGAAAGACGCGTAGGTATTTTGAAGGGTGGTATTTTAAAGTAGTCAATGCCGATGGGAGTCGCGCTTTTGCATTTATTCCCGGAATTGCAATGGATAGCGATGGTCGCCGGCAGTCGTTCATCCAAGTTTTAGATGGAGTAAAGAAGTTAGCGACGTATCATCGCTTTGAAGCAGATGCTTTTTCAGCTTCACATGCTTCATTTCAGGTTCAGATCCATGACAATTATTTTCATGCTGGCGGATTGCGCTTGAATTTAAAAGAAGCAAAAGGGGAATTAACCTTTAGCGGGAATGTGCCTTGGCCTAAGCACTTTTATTCACCAGGAATCATGGGACCGTATTCATTTGTTCCGTTCATGGAATGCTACCATGGCATTGTGAGCATGGATCATGCTATTTCCGGAACATTGGAGATCGGTGGTGAACGCATTGATATGAATGGTGGAAGAGGATATTTGGAAAAAGACTGGGGTCGTTCGTTTCCCAGTGGATATGTTTGGATGCAGAGCAATCATTTCAGTCGTCCAGGCATTTCATTAAAATGTTCCGTAGCACGAATTCCCTGGTTGGGAAGTTCGTTTGTTGGCTTTATTGCTGGATTCTGGTGGAATGGACGACTGATTCAATTCACAACATACAATGGAACGCGCTTGCACACCTGCAGCATAAACGAGCAGTCGGTGCACATTGATTTAGAAGGAAGGGAATACCGATTGATGATCCATGCGCACCGATCACAATCAACCTCATTGGCTTCTCCTATACAGGGATTGATGGATGGACGTATTGATGAGAGTATGACTGCGCAGTTACGGATTCGGTTATTGGAGAAAAAAACCGGAAAGCTCTTGATAGAAGATGTTGGGGTGCATGCAGGCTTGGAAGTAGCAGGTGCAGTCGATCAGATTATCACCCGTTAGGGTCATCTATTTTTTATCGTGGAGGACATCACCGATTTTATCGGCCAGTTTTGAGACGAGGTTGCTGACTCCTTGTTGAAGTTTTTCACTTTCCATAAATCTGCTCACGATATCTGCCCAAAAGTTCGTTGTACTGCGTTTTCCTCCAAAGATGGAGTTCAATGTCATGTTGAAGTAATTTCCCTTCAGGTTTTGGAAATTGGTATCAAGCGATTGTTCCAGGCTTTTTTGTTTGTCACGCAATTCGCGAATCGCGCGATCAAGTTGATGTATGTTTCGAATAGGGCGGTTCATCTTAATAATAATTTTCGTCTTCCTCTTCTGATGTGGAAGTCTGGATAAACAAGCGAATTAATGGATTCAAGAAAAGCGGTTTGCGGAAAATGATTCCCAAAAAGAGAATCAGCAAAAAAAGTCCCCCGCCACACAGAAATCCCAATGCTGCACTTCCCAGCATATCAGACATCCACCAGGAAAATGCAATTACAAGGAATAACAGAAAAAAGAGCGTCATGAAGGTGAAGAGGGTAACCAGGATCAGCATACTTAAGGTACGCGCGAGGCTTCGAACCGATGTCAATTTCAAGAGTTCGAGTCGCGTTTCAATATACTCCGATACCAGCCGTTTGTTTTCTTTGTAAAAATCGTTCAGGTTATCAGACATGAGGCGTTTAGGTTGTTGGTTGTACGTTGTAAGTTAATGAAACCCCTCCTAGAAAAAATGACCTTCATCATTCGACTCTCCCACCTACAACATACAACCAACAACGCACAACCTTTTTTTGCCATTTTCCCCTCAATCCGTATATTTGCACTGAAACTGGAACTACTGAAGGGAACGGAAGCGTTCCCTTCTTTGTTTCCCAGACCAAGCCAGAGCAATGTCGAATGATCCTAAAATATTGAAGATCAGCGAGTTATTTGAAAGTCTGTTGACGGATACTCCGGAGTTTTACCTTGTTCGGGTCCATGTTCGCCCTATTAATAATATATCGGTTTATGTGGACGGCGACCAAGGGGTAACGATTGACCGGTGTGTGAAATGGAACAGGGCGTTGTACAAACTGATTGTCGAATCAGGACTCTGTGCGGACGGTGAGTTTGCGTTGGAGGTTTCGTCTCCCGGTGCGGAGGAACCGCTGGTGATGAACCGTCAGTTCAAGCAGCATATTGGTCGCACGCTCGAACTGGAACTGGGTGAAGGCAAAAAGGTAGAAGGGAAATTGATGGGAACGGATGAAAATGGAATTGTGATGGAAGAGCGAAAAGGGAAAGGAAAGAAGTTGGAAGTCCTTCAGCACGAAGTGAAATTCAGCGAAATAAAAAAAGCGAACGTAAAGATTACATTTTAGATTAAAACGAAAAAGGAATAAAAAAAGAAGGCCATGGCAAGTATCAATTTGATCGAGTCCTTCCAGGATTTCAAAGATGCGGAAAACATCGATCGTCCCACGTTGATGAAGGTGCTTGAGGATGTATTCAAGACCTTGTTGCGTAAAAAATATGGATCCGACGAAAGTTTCGACGTGATCGTAAATACGGAGAAAGGCGACTTAGAAATCGTGCGTCACCGTATGATCGTTGAAGATGGAAAAGTTGAAAATCCATTGATGGAGATCGAATACAGCGAAGCGGTCAAGATTGAACCCGACTTCGAAGTAGGCGAAGAACTCTATGAAGAAGTTGACATAATGGATTTTGGAAGAAGGGCCATCCTTGCTGCTAAACAAACCTTGGCCAGCCGGATTGGTGATCTGAAGAAAAATGCATTGGTTAAAAAATACGGAGATCGTGTAGGCGACATCATCAGTGCTGAAGTATATCAGGTTTGGAAGAAAGAAGTATTGCTCATCGATGAAGATGGTAATGAATTGATTCTTCCTAAATCAGAACAGATTCCATCCGATTATTTCAAAAAAGGCGAAAGCATCCGTTCGGTGATCAAAAAGGTTGAATTAAAAAACAACAATCCGGTAATCATCTTATCACGCACACATCCTTCGTTCCTGGCTAAGTTGCTGGAGATTGAAGTTCCAGAGATATTTGATGGACTGATCGTGATCCGCAAAATTGTTCGCGAGCCAGGTGAGCGTGCGAAAGTAGCGGTTGAGAGCTACGATGACCGTATTGATCCAGTGGGAGCTTGCGTAGGTATGAAAGGAAGTCGCATTCACGGCATTGTTCGCGAACTCAAGAACGAGAACATTGACGTGATCAACTTTACCAATAATATTCAACTCTTGATCCAGCGTTCATTGACGCCATCGAAGATCACGCGTATGAACATCGATAACGAAGGCAAGCGTGCGGAAGTGTTTGTTTCGCCCGATCAGGTATCACTGGCCATCGGCAAACGGGGTGTGAACATCAAGTTGGCTGAAGAACTAACCGGCTTCGATATTGATGTGTACAGAGATAATGAAGGTGAAATGGATGAGTACGATATCGATCTTGATGAATTCAGTGATGAGATTGAAGAGTGGATCATTGAAGAGCTCAAGCGCATTGGGTGCGATACAGCACGCAGTGTGTTGGATCTTACTGCTACGGAACTGGAGCGCAGAACGGATCTTGAAAAAGAGACCATTGAAGAAGTGCGTCAGATTCTGAGAGCAGAATTTGAAAAGGATTAATGAGGCAAAATTGTAAACAAGCCTAAGGAGGATAAATGTCAGAATCGAATACACCCAGGTTGATGGCTGCGGCCAAAGAGTTCAACATCGGCAAGGACACGCTGGTGGACTTCCTTGTATCCAAAGGATTCAGCAAGGATGATCTAAAGCCTACGTCCAAGTTGACGGAGGACATGTACCGTTCGTTGCAAGCCGAGTTTTCTTCGGATAAAGCAGCGAAGGCAAAGAGCGATGCCATCGAGATACCCAAGGGTTCGGTAATGGAGGGAAGAAAGAAGAAGGACGAGGAAGAGATCTTGTTTAAAAAAGAATCAAAGAAGAAAGCAGAACCTGCTCCTGCCCCTGCTCCTGCACCAGAGCCAGAAGCTCCAAAACCAGTTGCAGAAGTTGAAAAGGTAAAAATTGAAGCTCCTGAATTAGACGGACCCAAAGTCCTGGATAAAATTGACCTTTCTACAGTCGACTCTTCTACGCGCCCCAAACGTGGTGGAAAGAAAAAGGCAGCTGAACCGGAAGTTCCAGCAGCACCCGCTCCTCCACCAGTAGAACCGCCTGCTCCTGCGGAGATTGAAAACATCAAGATTGCCGCTCCAGAGCTGGAGGGTCCAAAAATTATTGGAAAGATTGAACTGGCTCCTGAGACCGATGCCAGCAAAACCGATGAACGCAGAAAACGCAAGCGTATTCCAATTGAGAAACGCGATGTGGAGCGTGAAAAGCCAACCATTCAAAAAGGTGGTGGCGGCGGCGGAGGCGGTCAGCGTCAAGGCGGTGGCGGAGGTGGACAGCGAAGCATGCGTCCAGCGAAACGCACGGAAGTAAAGGAGATTGACGAAAAAGAAATTCAAAATAAGATCCGTGAAACACAAGCCAAATTAACTGGCGGCGGAGGATCCAAAGCTAAAATCACCAAATCGAAGTTGCGTCGTCTCAAACGTGAGGAAGCTGAAGCGGGAATGGAAGGTGAAGATGCAAACAACAAAATACAGGTTACTGAATTCATCAGTGTAAGTGAATTGGCAAGTTTACTCGATGTGAATTTTGCTGAAATCATAGGCAAGTGTATGGGATTGGGCATCATGGTGTCTATCAATCAGCGTCTCGATGCAGAAGTAATTGAGCTCGTAGCTGGTGAATTTGGTTACGAAGTTGAGTTCATCGATATGGAGAAGCAGATGGAGATGGAGGAAGAAGAGGAGGAGGATGAAGACGAAGAAGTGCATGGTCGTGCTCCAATTGTAACCATCATGGGTCACGTTGACCACGGTAAAACTTCCTTGCTCGACTATATCCGTAATGCGAATGTAGTGGCCGGTGAGGCAGGTGGTATCACCCAGCACATTGGAGCTTACCATGTTGATCTTCCCAATGGCAAATCAATCGCCTTCCTGGATACGCCCGGTCACGAAGCCTTCACGGCCATGCGTGCCCGTGGTGCAAAGGTGACCGATCTTGCAATCATTGTGATTGCTGCAGACGATGCGGTGATGCCACAAACCAGGGAAGCCATTAGCCACGCACAAGCAGCGGGTGTACCGATGATTTTTGCGATCACCAAAATTGATCGTGACGGTGCGAATTCACAAAAAATTTACGAACAGCTCTCTCAGATGAATATTCTGGTAGAAGAGTGGGGCGGTAAATTCCAAAGCCAAGAAATTTCAGCTAAATCGGGACAAAACGTCGACAAGCTATTGGAAAAAATATTGCTTGAAGCGGAATTGCTTGACCTGAAAGCGAATGCAAAGAAAGAGGCAAGTGGCACAGTCATTGAAGCCACACTCGATAAAGGTCGCGGTTACGTTGCAACCATTCTTGTTCAGAATGGTACGTTGAAGCAAGGTGATCTGGTGGTGAGCGGGCAATTCTACGGAAGAGTCAAAGCGATGATGAATGAGCGGAACAATCGCGTTGAAGCAGCACCTCCTTCTACTCCGGTATTGATACTCGGTTTGAATGGTGCGCCTCAGGCGGGTGAAAAGTTCAAGGTCTACGAGGATGAATCCGATGCAAAAGAAATTGCCAACCGTCGTGCACAAATCATGCGCGAACAGGGTATCCGAACCAAGAAACACATTACACTTGATGAAATCGGTCGCCGTCTGGCATTGGGTAACTTCAAAGAGCTCAACATCATCATCAAAGGCGACGTGGACGGTTCAGTAGAGGCGTTGAGCGATTCACTCCAGAAATTGTCGACACAGGAAGTTGCGGTTAAGGTGGTGCATAAGGCAGTGGGACAAATCACGGAGAGTGATGTATTGTTGGCTACAGCTTCTGATGCCATCATCATTGGTTTCAACGTTCGTCCATCCAGCCAAGCAAACAAAATAGCAGAAAGCGAAGGTGTTCAGATCAAATTGTACTCTATTATCTATAACGTAATTGAAGAGATCAAGAGTGCGATGGAAGGTATGCTTGAGCCGAAGATCGAAGAAAAGATCGTGGCCAATGTGGAGATCCGCGAAGTGTACAAGTTTGATAAAGCGACCGTTGCCGGTTGTTATGTGCTGGAAGGAAAGATTGCGCGAAACAGCAAGATCCGCGTGATTCGCGATGGTATCGTGGAATACCCTAAGGGCGAGGGACAAAGTGCAGAGTTGGGAAGCTTGAAGCGCTTTAAGGATGATGCTAAGGATGTGAGCGCCGGAATGGAATGTGGTCTTACAGTGAAGAACTATAACGATATCAAAGTGGGAGACGTCATCGAGGCGTTTGAAGAAACTGAAGTGAAGCGGACACTTTGATAGTGAATTAGGAATTCATTAACCTAATTGACCATAAATTGAGTCGATGGTTGTTATGAAAAGAATACTGATTCTTGTGTTGATGCTGAGTGCAGCGGTTGTAGGCCATGCACAATCTGCAAAATTGCTGGCTGATAAAATTGTGGCCATTGTAGGTGACAAGATTGTATTGAAAAGCGATATCACGAACTACATCGATGATATGAAGCGTCAGGGGAACGAGCTTGCACCAAATTCAGAATGCTTTTTATTGGAGAAGATGATGCAGGACAAGGCCCTGGTCCTTCAAGCTGAAAAAGATTCATTGCCCATCTCTGAAGAGGAGGTTGAAGCTGAGCTGGATCAGCGTATTCGTTATTTCATCATGCAATACGGCGGTAAAGAAGCTTTTGAGCAGATTGCAGGTCGCACCATCTACCAGGTAAAAGAAGATTTTCGTAAATCGATACGCGAAGGTCGTTTGGCGCGTTCCATGAAAGATAAAATAGTGGAACTGGTCAAGATCACACCCAACGAGGTGCGGGATTATTACAATAAGATTCCAGTCGACAGCCTCCCATTCTATGAAACCGAACTGGTGATTGGTCAAGTGGTCATTCATCCAAAGGCAGGAAGGGAGCTTGAAAAATTTGTACAGGACGAGTTATCCGACTACCGAAAGCAAATTGAGGCAGGTATTCGATCATTTGAAACGTTAGCGCGATTGTATTCGGAAGATCCAGGCAGCAAGCAAAATGGCGGTCGCTATGAAATGAATCGAAATGAAAAGACCTGGGATCCTGATTTTAAGAATGCTGCTTTCCGACTGAAAGAAGGACAGGTTTCTCCAGTAATCAAGTCCAAGTTTGGGTATCATATTATTCAAATGGTAAGTCGGAATGGCGATGATGCAGTCATTCGTCATATCCTTCGTGTACCACAGTTGCAGGATGAAGACATCCAAATAGCCAAAGTAAAATTGGATTCTGTTCGTACCAAGCTCCTTTCTGGAAGCATGGGATTTGGTGAAGCCGTTGATAAGTACAGCGACGACCAGAACAGCAAGTTCACTGCAGGAATCATTACTGGTCAGAGTGGGAATTTTGTCACCATCGATGAATTGGACAAAAGCATCATTCCTTATCTCAATAAATTGAAGGTTGGAGAGATCTCCGAGCCTTTCGAGTACAAAGACGAACAGGAAAAGCAAGCGGTGCGCATCATTTATCTTCAGGCACGGACCGAACCGCATCGGGAAAACCTCCGCGATGACTATGATCGAATTGCCATTCGTGCAATGGAAGAAAAAAAGGAGCGCGTGATTGAAAAATGGTTCATTAATAAACTACCAACTTATTATATCATGGTGGATAAGGATTACCAGCAGTGTGAATCGCTTAAGGTGACCTTCCCCAACTTTGTTACCAAGTAATGGACCCTGTATATGAGTGATGCCATCAAACACGAATGCGGATTAGCATTCATTCGGCTGCTCAAGCCTTTCTCTTACTACCAGCAAAAACACGGTACGGCACTTTATGGCCTAAATAAACTGTACCTGTTGATGGAGAAACAGCACAACAGAGGACAAGATGGTGCAGGTATCGCAGCGGTCAAACTGAATGCTGAACCTGGCTATCCTTTCATGCACCGTCTCCGAAGCAATGCTACTCAGGCCATCGCTGATCTTTTCAGTCAGGTGGGTAAGGAGATCAATGAACTGGAAAAATTTCAACCCGAGATCAGAAAGCACCCGGGCATGATGAAGGGTCACCTGAATTTCATGGGTGAATTGTTACTGGGACATCTTCGCTACGGAACTCAAGGGAAAAATAACGTTGAATACTGTCACCCTTTCATCAAGCGCGACATCATTCCTGCTCGAAACCTTGCCTTGGCGGGTAATTTCAATCTCGTAAATACCGATGAACTTTTCCATTTGATCAACATTGATCCGGGAGAGTTTCAGAAACAAAGCGACCTCGCTGCAATGATGGAAGTAGTTCATCATTTCATGATTCGAGAAGACGAGGCAAATCCCGATAACATGTCGGTTTCCTCCATCCTGCAAAAATCATTCAAGCATTTTGATGGTGGATACCATGTTGCGGGATTGATTGGAAATGGCGACTCCTTTGTTATTCGGGATCCTCACGGTATACGCCCTTCATATTACTATATAAACAATGAAGTAATTGTTGCTGCATCTGAGCGCTCTGCCATTCGAACCAGCTTCAATATTGGTGAGAACGAAGTAAAAGAATTGATGCCTGGTGAAGCCCTGATCGTAAAAAGTGAT
>JAFMES010000059.1 GCA_017856605.1 Chitinophagaceae bacterium | reverse complement strand
TTTCCATGGTACTCCAGGAGCGAAATGTATCTTTTATGCTCAAGTTGAAATATTCTTTAAAGAGCCAGAATCCAGAATCGTTTACATGAGAAAACATCAAACTCCCTGAACCAACCGCTAATACCATAAGATTAGGATCGGTACCGGTACTGACAACAAGAGGTGCTATGATGCTGGCCGTAGTGAGTCCCGCTACAGTTGCCGATCCCATTGCTACACGAATAATCGCAGCAATCAGCCAACCCAGTACCAGGGGAGGAAGTTCAAACGAATTGAATGCATCTGCAAGCTGTGTACTTACGCCGCTATCAACAAAGATTTGTTTCAATGCGCCTGCTCCGGAAACAATCAAGATGATCATCAAGACATCTTTAATTGAACTTGCATAAATCTCCATAATCTCTACAATGCGCATTTTTCGAAATATACCAAGGGCAAAACTTGCGTAGAGCATCGAAATGAACATCAACATTCCCGGATCGGAGAGAAAACGAAGAAAGGGATTAGGTGCTCCTTGATTTTGTAGCTGTATCAATGTGGTGATGAGAAGTATGATGACGGGAAGCAGGCAGGTTAATATACTATTCAAGAATCCCGGCATCTGATCATTTTCCATGATCTTAGGCTTGAATGTTGAAAGTGGTTCACTCTTTATACCCTTTAGGGTGTTGGCAAAAAGAGGACCGGCTACAATTATAGTAGGAATTGCAATTGTGATGCCATATAAAAGAGTTCTTCCCATATCTGCATTGAGCTGGGTGACCAGTGCGGCGGGAGAAGGATGTGGAGGGAGTAATCCATGAGTGGTGGAGAGTGCAGCCAGCATTGGTAAACCCACATAGACTGCCGGCAATTTGATCCGGTAGACGATGGAGAAGATCAGGGGGACCAGCAAAACAAATCCTACGTTATAAAAAAGAGGTATACCTACAATAAATCCAGTCAGTACAAGTGCCCAGGTGATGTATCGTTCTCCAACAATACGGACCATCACATCACTGATGCGTTGGGCTGCCCCGGATTCTGCAACCAATTTACCAATCATGGCACCGAATAAAATGACCATTAACAATGATCCAAGGGTATCGCCAACTCCTTTTTGGATGGATGCAGGAATTTTCTCCAATGGCAGTCCCAATACCAGTCCTGCCAGTATTGAAACAATTATGAACGCTACGAAGGTGTTGACCCTCAACCAAGCAATAAGCAAGATGAGTCCTACTATAGCGGCTGTGATTATGGCAAACAGCATAAGATTGGTTAATCTGGGTTTAGCGAAAACGTTGTATCAATTTAAGTCAATTGTTTCAGCTTCCGTATTGAATTTTTAATAATTTGTGGGATAAACGATCACTTAAAACAAGCCATATGTCGACTCGCCGTTCATTTCTTCAGCAGACCGGTTTAGGATTAGCTGCCAGTGCAGCCTTACCTTCTGCCGTATTCGCCTCATCTTCACCTCAGCCTTCCGATGCACAGGTTTTTCCAATGGGGTTTGCAGGTTTTTCTTTTTTGCGATTTGATTTGGATAAGTCGATTGCGATGATGAAACGACTGGGAGTAGTTAACTTATCCCTGAAAGAATTCCATCTGCCATTGAACAGCAATCAGGATGCGATCAATGTGGTAAAAAAGAAGTTGACGGACGCGGGTATAACCATGTATACGGTAGGAGTCGTTTACATGAAAAGCAAAGAGGCAGTCGATCAGGCATTCGAATACGCAAAGATGTGCGGAGTGAATATGATTGTGGGGGTTCCCAATCCAGAATTATTAGCACACGCAGAGTCAAAAGTGAAGGAATACAATATTCGATTGGCCATACACAATCATGGTCCAGAGGACAAATTATATCCCAGTCCCAAAGACGTATACGACCGAATAAAAAATATGGATCCCCGCGTAGGTCTTTGCATTGATATTGGCCACACGTATCGTGCAGGTGTATTGCCAGAGAAGGCTGTAAAAGACTACAAGGATCGTTTGTTTGATTTGCATATCAAAGATGTGACCGATATGGCAAAGGATGCTAAAGTGATTGAGGTGGGTCGAGGTAAGATTAATTTCCCCGCATTTGTGGATGCATTGCGGAAAGCAAATTACAGTGGCATATGCAGTTTGGAATATGAAAAGGACATGAATGATCCTTTGGCGGGAATGGCAGAATCTATCGGATATTTCAAAGGAGTGATGAGTCGTTAAGCATTTCTCATGAAGGCATTCGCTTCTATTTTATGCTTGATCTTATTTTTTTGCAATGGATTTCTCCTTGCGCAGTCGATTGATAAAAAACTGGAGCAGAAAGTGCAGGAGCACATACGTGGTTTCAAGGGACAGATAGGGATTTACATCAAAAGCTTACGTACCGGCAAGCAGGTATTGATCAATGCGGATACCATTTTCCCAACTGCCAGTATTGTGAAGGTTCCTATTCTTATTGGGATCATGGACAAGATTGAGCGAAAGGAGTTGGACTATCATATGCATTTATATGCACGAGACACCTTGTATTATGATCCACCAGCGGAGGATATTGCACCGTATTTAAAACCTGGTTCACCCATTGAGTTGAGTAAGTTGATCATGTTAATGATGACGATTTCGGATAACAATGCCAGTCTTTGGTTGCAATCATTGGCAGGAACAGGAACTCGGATCAATCAGTTAATGGATAGCATGGGATATGTTAATACACGCGTGAACAGTCGCACTCCCGGTCGCGAAGCCAACCGATCAGTTTTTGGTTGGGGACAGACTACGCCCATGGAAATGGGGCGTCTTATGGAATCCTTTGTTAAGGGTGAAGTGATTAGCGCTGTTGCATCGGACAGAATGCTGCGAATCATGGGAAGGCAGTATTGGGATGAGGAAGCTTTGTCGTCTCTTCCTCCAACAGTTTTTGTCGCATCCAAAAACGGAGCCGTGAATGCAAGCAGAAGTGAACTACTTTTTGTGAATGCACCACATCCCTATATTTTGGGCATTTTTACAAAAAACAATCAGGATCAGCGATGGACAGCCGAAAATGAGGCTTGGACATTAACGCGTGAGCTCACGAAAATGATTCACGGCTATTTCAACCGACCTTGATATTTTTGCATTTCAAACTATTCTTTATGCGCATCCTATTTTTATTTGCAGCATTAGTATTTATTGTATCGTGCAAGCAGCAGGCCGATATTGTTTATGTCAATGCAAAAATCTGGACCGGCGATAGTAGTCGCCCTGCTGCCTCTGTGCTGGCAGTAAAAAATGGGATGATTGTATACGTAGGAGATGATGCAAGCAATCTTGCTGCCGGACAAACAGTTGATCTGGGAGGTAAATTGATGTTGCCTGGGTTTACTGATAATCATACGCATTTTCTTTCTGCTGGATATGGATTGTCCAGTGTTAAGTTGAAAGATGCGATGACCAAGCAAGAGTTTATTTCACGAATAGCAGAATTTTGTCGCACGAAACCCGATCAGACCTGGGTTATGGAAGGGGGATGGGATCATGAAAATTGGGGAGGGGAATTACCCAGTCACGAATGGGTCGATTCAGTTACAGGCGACCATCCCTTATTTATTTCTCGCTATGATGGGCATATGGCATTTGCCAACAGCAAGGCAATGGCACTTGCCGGGGTGAACTCGTCAACCCGTTCACCTGAGGGCGGAGTAATAGAGAAAAATACCAAAGGGGAGCCGACTGGCATTTTTAAAGATGCTGCAATGAATTTGATTTTGAAAGCTGTTCCTGATCCAACTGAAAAACAACTGGACGAATATTTTGATGCCGCAGCTCGTCATGCTGTAATGCGTGGCGTAACGCAAGTGAATGACATGAGTTCTTATGGTGGATGGTTGGATTTGGAAACATACCGTAGAGCTTCTGGAACGGACCGAATGATCTTGCGCATGTATTCGTTCGTGCCGTTAGCAACATGGGAGCGGTTGGATAGTTTTGTGCAGAAAAATGGGCGGGGAGATGATTTGTTGAAGTGGGGAGGATTGAAAGGGTATGTAGATGGATCGCTGGGATCCACCACCGCATGGTTTCATCAGCCCTATTTGGATGATCCTAGTACAAGCGGTTTATTTATTACCGATACCAGCTTATTGCGCAAATGGGTTTTAGGAGCAGATAAAGCCGGGTTGCACTTGGCGGTTCATGCTATTGGTGATCGAGCCAATGATTTTATACTTGCTGTTTATGCTGAGGCAGAGAAGTTGAATGGTCCGCGCGACCGAAGGTCGCGCGTTGAACATGCGCAGCATGTCAATCCGTTGACGATTGAAAATTTTGCACGACAGGGTGTTATTGCATCCATGCATCCCTATCATTTATACGATGATGGAATTTGGGCTGCTAAACGATTGGACAGTGCGCGACTTAAAGGAACCTATGCATTTAGAAGCATGTTGAATAAAGGTGTTCAGATAACGTTTGGTTCAGATTGGCCAGTTGCGCCCATAGATCCTCTCTATGGAATTTATGCATCAACAACTCGCATAACTGGAGATGGCAAAAATCCAGGCGGATGGTTTCCGGAAGAGAAGTTAACGGTAGAAGAAGCAGTTCGAGCCTATACGGTCTCTAATGCGCGTGCAACTTTGATGGATGGTAAAACAGGAATTATCAGAGAAGGATACCAAGCTGATGTTACTGTATTGAATGAGGACATATTTACAATAGCTCCAGAGCAAATCAAAAATGTGAAAGTGCTGAGAACCATTATGAAAGGAAGAGAGGTTTTCCTTTCAAAAGACTAACCGCGTAGATTTACGCCGTAGGCCTCCGATTTTTCGTCACAGAAGATTCAATTTTTTTTTATTGTTCTCTTTGCATTTTGCAATAACCAGTGCAAAGCAAACGTTAATACTGTGTAGTCTGCAAGCCCTGCTTACAGTACTCATAATCCAACTCCATGAAAACCAGTACTTTAAGAGCTTTTTTGCTCTCCAGTGCCTCTTATCTGCTTCTCCTATTGGGAAGTTCCTCTCTGCAGGCACAGGCAGTTTTCAATGTCAATTCTGGTATAGTTGGTTTTCTCGCAGCTAATAAGTTCCACAAAGTGGGCACTAATGGCAGTGCAGCGGGAAATGTTACTTTATATACCGATGTCATCACTGTTGGGGGACAACGAATCGATTGTATTGTTCGTACCGTTAGTGTGACCAATGGAGTTTTCGAATTACCTGGTGGTGCTCCAAACAATACCATTCCATTTGACTATTCATCGGCTACTGGTAGTGGGTTGACTAATAATCAGGATCGATTCTTTTCGCCGATGTTATCGTTTGGTAATGGCGGAGGTAACGTTCGTTTCCGATTTGAGTTCATTTTGGGAAACAGTTATAATAATACTACGCACAAGGGAACTCCTGTTATTTTAAAAAATGTAGTACTCAATACGTACGATATCGATGGAAATGGGGGATCTAATTCAAATCAGTATAATGAATTTGGTGGATTTTTTACCTATACGCTTAGCGCAAACCCTGCTACGAAAGTAGCTGCATCTTACAACACGGCATCAGGATTAACTAAGTTTCGATCCACGCTTACAACAAATAGTACGGTTGCCACTGCAGATCCTCATCGTGTTATGGTGAAATACGATGAAGTAAGCATTTTAGATATCATGGTTGGCGCCGATGCAGCAAACGGAGCATATTTTATGTTGGATTTCAGTACCGGTCCAGCTTGGGGAGGTACGGTTACTACTGTAAGCACACCTTCATTGGATTTGAACCCTGCGACACCTGGAAATAATTTTACTTCCAGTTCATGTGGAACTGCAGTGCGACCCATAACCAGTGGTTCTGCTTCTCAAAGTTTGACTGGATCTTCAAACACCATTAATGAAATCATTATTTCTTATGATCCTGCCACCATTCTGAATGGTAGCCTGGAAAGCCTTTTTCCTAATGGGTCTACTAATCCTTCTTCTGATTCCATTAAATTAAATTTTACTGGTTCCAGCTCTCAAACATTTACTTTAAATGGCGTCAGTTTTACTGTCCAAAAATCAGTAGTACTCGGAGAAAATTATTTGAGATTTTCTAAAACTGGTGGAGGTGTTCTTACAACCGCCCAAGCTGAGATGTTATTGGATGCATTGATGTACATCAATCGCGCTACTCCTCCCAATTTGTCTTATCGCGAATTCTTTATTTCTGTAAGGGAAGGTTCATTCACTTCGCCTGTCGCCAGCTTCATCATTAATGAAATTTGTATCCTGCCTATGCGATGGATTGATTTTCAAGTGAAGAGCTTATCAACACACAATCAAATTCAATTCTCTTGGAAATTGGTCAACGAAAATTCTCATAAAGGATTTTTTGTTGAGTACAGTGCAGACGGTTCCAGCTGGGAAGACCTAGGATATGTTCCTGGACGAGGAAGAACTGAGGGTGAATCTCACTATTCATTTACTATGGGTAAGGTGATCAGTGGATCAGCGTATTTCAGGATACGTCAAGAGGAACTCAATGGCCAACCTAATTTTTCATCTGTGAAACAGGTAGAAATAAAATCCGGTGTTTCTGAATTGAAAATTTGGCCGAACCCTGTAACTGATCTGCTCTACTTGCATTCTGATGCAGTTTCTTCCCAATATCGAATCGTAGATGCACAGGGAAGAATAGCGCAGAAAGGCAATTTGCAATTGGGTGTCAATAAGGTTGCGTTGACTCAACAGCCCAAGGGAATGTATACAATCGTTCAAGTTGATGTGAACGGTGGGTACAAGACCTCCCGGTTTATTAAGCTATAACCCTACCAATTATTTTACATCATTGAGTACTCCATCATTGATGAGGTAGGACGTCATATGCGGATTATCAATGTAGGCCAGCAACACAATTGCCGCGGCAAAAGCCACACTGAATAACATAACTGTAGCCCGTGTTGCATTATTATTTCCGATATGCGAGAAAGCAATTCCTATTTGCGTTAAAAATCCAAATAAGAATAAAACGACAATTTTAGTTCCTGGGATGTGTTGTTTTCTCAATTCTCTCCGTTCGAACCAGGCTTCTCGAACTTGTTCTAGCTCATCATAAAAAGCTTTCTGCATTACAGCATTTCCTTTGAATAATTCAGTATCTGCAGCTATTTTATAGAATTCTTGATAAGTCTTATTGGAAAAAGTTGTGACTTTATAAGTGGAGAAACCCGCTTCGTCTAACATTTCATCATTTACTTCTTGTTCTTTTATTTTTTGGATATAGTTTTTAACTGCAGTTGCAACACGAATAGAGTCTGGACCAAGTGGCTCAGTCATGCGAAGTAATGCGCGAAGCGAATTGGCCTGTTTAGTCATCAAGGCATTCGTTACGGTGATCTTATTCCACACTTCTGAGAATATGAGACTTGAGAAAAGTGCAAATATTAAAGCAATAGCAGTAAAATAAGATGGTGAAACTCCTCTGGCGCTGTGTTTCCATTGAGAATATTTTTTCTCCATAAAAACGACTAATGTGCCCAATATTAAAGGCAATAAGGCGGATAAAAATTTTATTGTAAGTGAAACCTCCATACGTAGAATTTTATGGATCAAAATACAAAAAATCATTTGTAGTGCCAAAGGATTGAATTTATTGTTAGTCTGACCACTATCAATCGATTTGCCTTTATTGATCAGTTTCTTACCTCTTTCTCAGCTATAGTTTTGTCTTCCCTTAAAGAACATTATGCAATCAACCAACAAAGTGTTACTCACGATTTTTATTTTTTATTATGTTTTAACGGCTTTATCCTGTGTTAATACCAAGCAGGTAGGCTATCTAAAAAGAGTGGTTGATAGTGCATATGAGGTTCGTCAGCATGCCGATCCTGCGATTGATAAAAGTGATGTTTTAGGAATAACCATTACTAGTCTCAACCCTGAAGCCTCGTTTATTTTTAATACCACGAATGGTGGTCCCAATTCCAATACCCTTACTCACATTACCTCAACCCAGCAAAGCGGATACTTGGTGGATGAGCAAGGCCAGATCCATTTGCCGGTGTTGGGGAGTGTTCAGGCGGAGGGACTAACAAAAACAGCTTTAAAAGAGCAGTTAACTTCTCTGATTACAGAGAAAAAGTTACTGGTTGATCCTCTGGTGAGCATACGTCACCTTAATTACGAAGTGACTGTAATTGGAGAAGTTGCTCGTCCTACAGTTATCAATGTACCCAATGGCAAAATTTCAATTCTTAAAGCACTGGGAATGGCAGGAGATATCACTGTGTATGGAAAAAAAGATAATGTGATGGTTTTGCGAGAGCAATCTGGCCAGACTATACTAAAACACATAGACCTCAATTCCAGTCGCCTGCTCAACAGTGATTATTACTACCTCATGCCCAACGATATAGTATATGTAGAGCCAAATAAAAACAAACTAGCAAGTGTAAGTAGAGGTCGCCAGCTTTTACCTGCACTTCTTTCAGGTTTATCTGTAATCATCATTGTATTGGATCGTGTTTTTTAATTATCAGTAGAAATGCAAAAATCAGAAACAACCGCTTTGAGAGAGCCAATGGCTTTGATGCTCATTCAAAAGTATCGACCCTACTGGCACGTCATTTTAGCACTTTCGATTGTGTTGTTTGCATTGGCATATGCGTATATCAAGCTAGTCCCAAAAAAATATCAGGCAACTGCGTCGTTGATCATCAAAGATGAGAAAAAAGGAAATGATGACTCTCGATTACTGGAGTCGCTTAATTTATTGGGTTCTAAAAAAATAATTGAAAATGAGATCGAGGTAATTCGCTCACGTCCGGTTATTGAGTCTGTGGTTAAAAAAATGGGACTCTACGCAACCCTCTCGATAAAAAAGGGATGGATAAAAACTGTAATGGATGGATATGCTCCCTTTCGGGTAGTTGCATTGGATCCTATCAGTCTGAAAGAAACGCAAATTCCAATGCGCATCCAGTATAGGGGCCATCCTGATTCATTAATTATCATAGATGAAAAATATCCCATACGTTTAAATCAATGGTTTCGTTCGCAAAACGGAATAATAAAGCTTATTCCCACTAACAAAAAAACAGATATTAATAAAGCAGCGAGTAATTATATTCTTGATTTGCATTCGGTTCAATCCAAAACGAGTGAAATTATTGCTGCTCTAAAGATCACTTCTTCCAACAAACTTTCCAGTGTCTTGGAGTTAAAGTACCGAGACATACATCCACACCAGGCAGCACATGTTTTAAATGAAATCATTGCTGCATATCACCTTGCATCGCTGGATGAAAAAAATGCCTTAGCTCGAAGCACCCTTCAATTCATCGAGCAACGTCTAAATGATGTGGAGATGCAGCTTACTACAATTGAAAAGCGGATTCAGGATTATCGATCATCCCGAGGAGCAATTGATATTGGTAAGCAAGGTCAATTGTTTTTACAAAATGTAAGCGAGAACGATCGGAGATTGAGTGAGGTGAATTTGCGATTATCAGTAATCGATCAACTCGAAAGCGACCTCTTATCTGGAGAAGCCAGGGCGGGAATGCATATGATTGTGGATCCATCAGATCCAGTAATGACGCAGATGCTCACGAATCTCAATAATGCCGAGGTGGAGCGAGAAAAACTAAGAAAAACTGTAGGCGAGGGGAATCCTTTAATGATGGCAATGGATGAACAAATAACAAAAATCCGACAAAACATTCGCTCCAGTATTGGAGAACAGCGTAAGTCATTGGTCACCACCCGGGATAATCTATCAACTGTAAATACAGATTACACCAAATTATTACAAACTCTTCCAGCAAAAGAGCGCGAATTATTGGAGATCAGTCGGGATCAAAATATTAAAAGCGGCATTTATGCTTTTTTATTACAAAAAAGAGAGGAAAGTGAACTTTCCTATATATCCAAATTGCCTGATAGTCGTGTTGTCAATTTGGCCCAATCAGAACCGGGACCTGTGAGTCCAAAGCCACTTTTTGTTTTTGGATTAGCGTTTATGCTTTCATTTGGTTTGCCAATTGGAGTAATAGGGGCTCGAGAACTTTTATCCAGTGTTATACTGTATCGAAAGGACTTAGAAGACCTAACTATTGTTCCGATCATAGGTGAAATAAGCTTTCATAAAAAAACACGACCTCTTGCAATAGAAACTGGTAAACGCAGCTTAGTTGCAGAGGAATTTAGGAGAATTCGATACGCACTTCAAGATCATTTAGTGAATTCGGGTAAAAAAAAGATTTTAGTTACCTCCAGTATCAGTGGAGAGGGAAAGAGCTTTGTTTCAACCAATTTAGCCATTAGCTTTTCACTATCAGGAAAGAGAACAGCGCTGATCGATTTTGATTTGCATAATTCTTCGCTTGAAAAAATATTTTCATCTCAAAGTAAGCCGGGGGTGTCCGATTATCTTTCGGGTGAAATTAGAGCAAAGGAGATAATTTATCCGATAGATGGGTATACTGAATTAATGTTTATACCCTCGGGAACAATAAAGGATGATCCTTCTGGACTTCTTGAGACAGAACGTCTATCCATGTTGATGGAATACCTGGATGATAATTTTGATGTACTCATAATTGACTCACCGCCTGTGGGATTGGTCACAGATGCATATCAATTATCAAATTTTTGTGGTGTTACAGTTTATGCAGTTCGTCATTCTTACACACCTAAAGCAGTCATTAGGCAGATTGATCAGCATA